>NZ_JBDODP010000023.1:0-39460 GCF_044582135.1 Guyparkeria halopsychrophila
GGGTGATGGCGGATATCGTCGACCAGGCCACCCGCTCAAGGATGATGGCGGGCATTCGTGGGAAGGACACCAAGCCGGAAAAACTGGTCCGGAAATTTCTCCATGCAAAGGGTTGTCGTTTCCGTTTCCGCCACCGCTCACTGGGTTTTCGGCCTGATCTGGTCTTGGCGAAGTACAACCTGATTGTGTTTGTTCACGGCTGTTTCTGGCATCGTCACGGGGGCTGCTTTTATGCCACCACGCCAGCTTTTAGACGAGAGCACTGGCTTGAGAAGTTCGCCAAGAACGTCGAGCGTGATTCGCGGCAGATCGCTGAGGCTCGCCGGCTTGGCTGGCGTGTGCTTGTCATTTGGGAATGCGGGATCAAACACCATGCTGACCGACTGGAAGAGCTTGTCGAGCTGATCGAAGGCGACGAGGGGAGCATGGAGTGGCCATTGGAACCTCCGCGCGGGGCTATCCCCTCGGAGTGATGTGGCCGGCCACATCCTAAGTGACTGGTTCGCTGCCGGCGATGTGAATCGTGTCGACGAGAACGTAGGGAAAGTTGTTATGAGTGAGCAGAGCGAGTTTCTTTTTTCCGATCGGGCCAGTGACACCGATCTGCTTCTCGCCCTGTTTGAAAAGGCCGACCGCCTGTTCGTGAAGAAGTTGTCCAACAATGACCGTGACTGGGCGCGTTTCGAGAACAAGCACCAAGCGGGCATCTATGTCCCTCACGAGTACCGCGACGGCGGGTTCTTCCCTGCGCTGGAGGGGAAAGAACGCAGCGATCCCGATGCCAGTGAAATAAGGGAACGATTCTTCGGGCTCGTCTGGCCACAGGCTTCGGGCGAGCCGAAGGAAACGCGGCTGGTTCACTACACCAGCAAGAGTCAGGAAACGCACCTGACACGGCTGCCTAAGGCGCTGTTCTCCGGTCTGCTGCCCGCTTCCTTCCTCGTGATGGGACGTATCAGAAGCGAGCCGGAACCGCTCTACGAGTGTCTGGCGATAGACTCTGGCTCGGATGATGCGGCTTATCTGACCGAATTGCTTGCCTTGGAGCCGGACTTCACCGTCGGGGAGTTCGATCCTACGGAAATCGTCGAGGAAGAGCGCGAGCGCATTCTTGATTTTGCGGAACAGGTCATCGCGGCATGGCTGGCGGGCGACATCATCCCGTTCGCCGCTCACAACGCGGCCATGCCGAACACGACCGATCTGGCAGGAATGGCACGCAGCCAATTCCTGGAGCGCCACGGGCTGGCCACTCTGAACCCCTTCGAGATATGCAATCCGGGCGATGCCCTGCGCGAGATCAGCAGAAGCATTGAGTGGGATCTGTTCCGGGAGTTCCAGCGTCGCGAACGTGCGGTGGCGCTTGTTCGGATCGTCATGGGCGACGATCCGGTCACGACCGTAGGTGCGACCCATGTGATCCGCCGTCTGGTGGACGAGTTGCCGGAGATTGACCGGCTGATGCTTTCGGCCAGCCAGCAGCGTAAATCCCGTGCAGGTTACTCCTACGAGCATCACATCGAGGCCATGCTCGCAGGCGGCGGTATACCCTTCGAGAAGCAGGTGATCATCGAGGCCCGCAAGCGACCCGACTTCATACTGCCCTCGCTCGAGTTCATCAACGCGAAGAAACCAGAAGCCGAGACTGGCCTGATCCTGAGCGCGAAGACCACGCTGCGTGAGCGCTGGAAACAGGTCGAACGAGAAAAGGGCAAGCGCGCGCTGTTCCTGACCACCGTTGATGAGAATATTGCGAGCAATGTTATTGAGGACATGGCCTCGTTCGGCGTCCATCTGGTCATTCCCGAGAGCTTGAAAGACGCGAAGGAAACCGAATACAAAGGCCACACGAATGTCTTGAGCTTCCGGGAGTTCTGCGATGACGTCGTTCAGCCATCAATGGGGAAATGGGCATAGTGCCGGAGGGATTGACCCGTCCGTCGCTGGGCAGAGAAAAAAAGGCCGGGATATCCCGGCCTTTTTCGTTTCGGATGGTCTCGCCTTGGCCTAGGTGGCCTAGGTGGCCTAGGTGGCCTCCGGCAGCTTGCGCCGCTGCCACAGCCAGTAGATCACCGGCAGGACGATCATCGACAGGATCGGTGCGGTGATCATGCCGCCGACCATGGGTGCAGCGATGCGCGACATCACCTCGGATCCGGTGCCGTGACTGATCATGATCGGCATCAGGCCGGCGAGGATCACGGCGACGGTCATCGCCTTGGGGCGCACCCGCAGCACCGCGCCTTCCATGAGCGCCTCCTTGAGGTCTGCACGGGTATTGAATCGCCCCTCCTTCTGTTGGTTCTTGATCGCCTGATCGAGGTAGATCAGCATCACCACGCCGAACTCGGCGGCCACGCCGGCCAGGGCGATCAGCCCCACCGCCACCGCGATCGAGAGGTTGTACTCCAGCGCCCAGAGCAGCCAGAAACTGCCGATCAGGGCGAACGGCAGGCTGCCCATGATCATCACCGCCTTGCCGCTGTGGCGGAAGGCCAGATACAGCAGCAGGAAGATGATCGCGAGTGTCAGCGGCACGACCTGCTTGAGGCGCTCGGCGGCGCGTTCCATGTAGCGGTACTGGCCTGCCCACTCGATCGCGTAGCCCGGTGGCAGATCGACCTCCTCGCGCAGGGCCTCCTTGGCCCGGGCGACGTAGCCGCCCAGATCCACGCCGCGGGTGGTGACGAAGACGAAGCCGGCCGGCCGACTGTTCTCCGACTTGATCACCGGCGGGCCGGACTCGATCTCGATGCTGGCGACCTGTCCCAACGCTACGGTCGCCCCGGTGGGCGTGACGATCGGCAGATCGCGCAGTGCCTCGACCGAATTTCGATCGGCCTGCGGGTAGCGCAGGCTGACCGGGAAGCGCTCGAGTCCCTCGACGGTGTCGGTCACCTTGACCCCGCCAACGGCCAGGCTGATCACCCGCTGGATCTCGCCGATGTTCAGTCCCACGCGTGCGGCCTTGGCGCGGTCGGGGGTGATGACCACGTAGCGCCCGTCGGAGGTGCGGTCGGCAAACGCGCTGCGCGTGCCGGGCAGGCCCTTGAGAGCGGTCTCCACCTCCTGACCGATCGCCTCGATCTGCTCGAGATCCGAGCCGGTGATCTTGATGCCGATGGGCGTCTGGATGCCGGTGGTCTGCATGTCGATGCGGGTCTTGATCGGCATGACCCAGGCATTGTTCAGACTGGGGAAGTCGACCTTGTCATTGAGCCGTTCGATCAGGTCGTCGAGCGTCACGCCCTCGGCCCATTCATCACGCGGCTTTAGCGTGATGCTGGTCTCGATCATGGTCAGCGGGGCGGGGTCGGTGGCCGTGTTGGCGCGGCCGATCTTGCCGAACACGCGTTCGACTTCCGGCTCTGCCGCGATCAGGCCGTCGACCTGCTGCATCAGCAGGCGCGCCTCGCCCACCGACAGGCCCGGCAGGGTGGTGGGCATGTAGAGCAGATCGCCCTCGTCGAGTTGCGGCATGAATTCCGAGCCCAACCCCGTACCCAGCGCGGCGAGTCGCGGTGAGCCGTCGAACCACCCCTTCCACTGGCGCTCGAGGCCGGTCTGCCAGTCGGCGACCTGCGCCTGCCAGTCCGTGTCCCCGGCCCACTTGAGCGGGGAAAGGAATCCGGAAACGCCGGCAAACGGCAGTACGGCCGAGAGCAGGAGCAGCAGCGCGCCGACCAGCACGGTTTTCGGAAAGCGCAGTGCGCCGGACAGCAGCGGGCGGTAGCCCCAGATCAAAAAGCGGTTGAGCGGATTGCTTTCCTCTTTCGGTATCCGACCGCGGATGAAATAGCCCATCAGCACCGGCACCAGCGTCACGGCCAGACCGGCGGCCGCGGCCATGGCGTAGGTCTTGGTGTAGGCCAGTGGCGCGAACAGCCGGCCTTCCTGCGCCTCCAGGGCGAACACCGGCAGGAATGACAGGGTGATGATCAGCAGGGAGAAGAACAGGGCCGGCCCCACCTCGGAGGCGGCCTTGGCAATCAGGCCCCAGTGCACCTCGCCCCGTGGGATCTCGCCGTGCTTTTCCCGGTAACGGGACAGATGCTTGTGGGCGTTCTCGATCATCACGATGGCCGCGTCGACCATTGCGCCGATGGCAATCGCAATCCCGCCCAGCGACATGATGTTGGCGTTGATGCCCTGCCAGTGCATGACGATGAATGCCGCGAGAATCCCCAGCGGCAGGCTGACGATGGCGACGAGCGCCGATCGCAGGTGGAACAGGAAGATCAGGCTGACCAGGGCCACCACGATCATCTCCTCGACCAGCTTCTTCTCGAGGAAGGCCACCGCCCGCTCGATCACGCCGCTGCGGTCATAGGTGGTCAGTACCTCCACGCCCTCGGGCAGGCCGGACTTCACGTCCTCGAGCTTCTCCTTGACCGCGGCGATCACCTCGCGGGCGTTCTCGCCGTGGCGCATCACCACGATCCCGCCGACGACTTCGCCCTTGCCGTTGAGATCGGCGATGCCGCGTCGCTCGGCCGGCCCGACCTCGACCCGACCGAGATCGCGGATTGTGATCGGCGTGCCCGAATCCGAGACGCCCACCGGGATCTGCGCGATGTCCTCCACCGATTGCAGGTAGCCGCGACTGGTGATCATGTACTCGGCGCCGCCGCGTTCGATCACGCCGCCGCCCACTTCGCGATTGGCCTCCGCGATCGCGTTGCGCAGCTCGGTGATCGAGATGCCGAATACCCGCAGGCGCTGCGGATCGACCACGATCTGGTACTCGCGCACCATGCCCCCGACCGTGGCCACCTCCGAAACCCCCGCGACCGCTTCGAGCTGGAACTTGAGGAACCAGTTCTGCAGCGTGGTCAGCTCCGAGAGATCATGCTGACCGGTCGGATCGTTGAGCGCGTACTGGAACACCCAGCCCACGCCGGTGGCATCCGGTCCCAGGCTGGGGGTGACGCCCTCGGGGAGGTCGCCGGCCGCCTGGTTGAGGTATTCGAGCACCCGCGAGCGGGCCCAGTAGAGATCGGTGCCTTCCTCGAAGGTGACGTAGGTGTAGGAGTCACCGAAGAACGAGTAGCCGCGCACCGCCGTCGAGCCGGGCACGGCCAGTAGGCGGGTGGTCAGCGGATACGTGACCTGGTCCTGCACCACCTGCGGCGACTGGCCGGGGTAGCTGGTCTTGACGATCACCTGCGTGTCGGAAAGGTCCGGTATCGCGTCCAGCGGGGTCGCCTTCCAGCTCGCCCAGCCGGCCACGGCCAGCATGGCGGCCAGCAGGAGCACCAGCACCCGCAGGCGGATGCAGGCATGGATGAGTTTTTCGATCATGTCTGCCTCCCCTTACTGCTGCTGACCGGACTGGTCGTTGCTGGACCCGTCCTTTTCCTTCGACGTCTCCGTGTCGTTGGAGCCGGAGAGGCGCGAGAAGGCGGCCTGGATGCTGGATTCGGAATCGATCAGGAACTGTCCGGAGGCGACTACCTGGTCGCCGGCCTCCAGCCCCGAGACGATCTCGGTATAGCCACCGGCCTCGACGCCGGTCTCCACGGCCATCGGCCGGAAGCGACCCTCGCCGGTGCGCACCACCACGCGGGCCCCGCCGGGGGACGGGATGATCGCGGTTGACGGCACGGTCAGCACCTCGGGTGCCTGCGCCGGGCTCAGGGTGACCTCGGCGAACTGGTTGGGGTGCAGCAGTCCTTCCTCGTTCTTGAAGGCCAGTCGCACCCGCAGCGTGCGTGACTGCGGGTCGAGTTCCGGGTAGACGAAGTCCACCGTGCCCTCGAATTCGCGCCCGGGGATGCCGTCGACCCGCATGCGTGCGGTCTGGCCCTCGCTGACCGCCTGCATGCGTCGTTCGAGCACGTCGACATTGACCCAGACCCGGTCGCGCCGGGCGATGGTGTAGAGATCGAGGCCCGGCTCGATATACATGCCCTCGCGCAGGTTGATCTCGGCGACGTAGCCGTCCTGCGGCGCCAGCAGCGGGATGGTGCGCGTCACCTTGCCTTGCTGGCGGACGCGGTCAATGGTGGCCTTGGGCACGTTCAGCAGCTCCAGCCGGGCGCGACTGGAGTCGATCAGGTCGTTCATGCCGCGCCGCAGGGCCACCAGGTAGTCCTGCTGGGCGGAGACGATGTCGGGGGCGTAGTACTCGAACAGTACGTCTCCCTGTTTCACGGTCGCGCCGATGGAGGCGACCTTGAGCGTTTCCACCCAGCCCTCGGCACGCGGATGGACGTGGGCGAGCAGGTCCTCGTCGTAGCCGACGGTGCCCACCGTGCGGATCTCGCCGGCGAGTTGTCGCTCGGCGGCCTCGCTGATGACCACGTTCATGTGGCGCACGGTGATCGGGTCGACCGACACGGCCGGGTAGCTGGGCACCTGCTGGCGGGCGCTCGATTCCCCGCCGGTCACCTCGCTGGCCGGGTATTCCTTCTCGACGAGGTCCATGCCGCAAATCGGACAACTGCCCGGTTCTTCCTCGACGATCTGCGGGTGCATGGGGCAGGTGTAGCGCGTCACGGTCTCGTTGCCCCCAGCCTGGCTGGCCGACTGGGCATGAGCGTGGCCGGCGTGGGCGTCCTCGCCGGCCTGTTCGGCCGGGTATTCCTTCTCGACGAGATCCATGCCGCAGATCGGGCAGCTGCCGGGTTCTTCCTCGACGATCTGTGGATGCATGGGGCAGGTGTAGCGGGTGACGGTGTCGCCGCCGTCATCCGACGATACGGCCTGACTCTGTCCCTCATGGTCGTCGTCTTTCGCGGCGGAGTCCTGGCCCCCGTTCGCTGCCTGCGAGGTCTGTTCGGCCGGGAACTCCTTCTCCACCAGGTCCATGCCGCAGATCGGGCAGCTGCCGGGTTCTTCCTCGACAATCTGCGGGTGCATCGGGCAGGTCCAGCGGGTCACGGTGTCGCCGCCGTCGCCCGCGGACTGGGCATGATCCTGCCCGTCGTGGTCGGTCTGGTCGCCATTGTCGGCCGCCATCACCGAGGTGATCGCCGGGTTGATGCCCATCAGCAGGGCCGGGGTGACCAGGGCCGAGCCCAGCAGCGTGACGCGGGTGAGTCGCTTGATGCGGAAAGTCGGGTTGCGAGGCTTGCGGGTGTTCATGCGGTCGGCTCCAGCAGGTAGCGCAGGTCGATGAGTTGCTCGGCGCGGTCGAGGCGCAGGGTCAGTAGCTCTTGGCGTGCCTCGATGACCACGCGCTCGGCCTCGATCAGGGCGTCGAATTCGCCTCGACCGGAGCCGATCTCGCCGCGGATCATCTCGGCGACCTGTTGCAGTTCGGGAATGATGTCGGTTTCAAAGTGCGCCACGCGCCGGTCGAGGGCGGCCAGTCGCGCGCGGATGCTATCGGCCTGGGCCGCGAGATCACGTGCCCGCTTGGTCAGATCGAGCTGGGCGGCCTGGGCGGATTGTTGGGCCCCGCGCAGCCGGGGCGACTGGCGACGCTCACTAAAGATCGGCAGGCTCACGCTCACGCCGGCGGACAGGGTGTTGGGCTCGCTGCCCGCGCGCAGGCCGTAGCCGACCTGCAGACCGATTTCCGGGGCGAACTGCTCCTCGGCCTCGCCGACCTGGGCACGAGCGGCCTCGAGCTCGGCTCGCAGTCGGTCGAGTTCGGGCTGGTGGTTGAGGTCGCCCTGCGGCAGGTCGGTCAGGCGGGCGGGCAGGGAGTCGGGCAGGGGGCGTCGGGCGGCATCGCCCACCCAGCGGGCCAGCCGGGCGCGGGCGGCCTCGGCCTCGCCCCGGCGACGCTCGAGGGCATCCTCGATCCGCGACCGACGTGCCTGCAGGACGACAAGGTCGCTGCCGCTGGCCTCGTTTACCTGATAGGAGGTGCGCGCGCTTTCCAGCAATTCGCGGTACAGCTCGCGCTCGGCCTCGAGCAGGCGACCGAGGGCCTCCTCGCGGTAGACGGCCAGCCACAGCCGGCGGACCTCGCGCTTGAGCTGGCGGTCGGCAGTGGCCAGAGCGGCCGCCGAGCCGGCGACGCGGGCCTCGGCCAGCTCGCCGCGGTAGGCGAGCGTGTCACCCGGCGGCAGGCTCTGCGAGAGCGTCACCACCGTCTGGGTCATGGGTGAATCGTCCAATTGAAAGGTATCGGTGGGCAGGTTCTGCAGGGCGACGGACAGTCGCGGGTCGGGCAACTCGTCGGCGGCCTCGGCAGTCGCAGCCAGGCCGGCGCGCCGCCGGTCGGCGGCCTGCAGGCCTTCGTCGCCCTGGATGGCGGCCTGCTCGGCCGCTTCCAGCGTCAGGCGCGCGTCCGCCTCGGCAAGGGCCGGTGTGATCGGGGTAATCACTGCCAGCAGGGCCATGGCGGCCCGCGCGAGAATCGTGTTGTTCATGGGGTTTCCTCGGTTGAAGACGGTCAGCAGGGAGCTGGGTCAGCCGAGGGGTGCCGGGGCATATCGCCCCGAATGTCTCGGCCGCGTCAGGCCGAGAGGGGAGGACGGAAGGGGGTGCTTGCCACGCCCGCGGCCATCGAGTCGACCAACGGCGCGTCGAGCGTGCCGTTGGCCAGGTGGATGGCGGGGGCGATGGGCTGAGCCGGCAGGGAGAAGCCGCCCAACAGCACGCAATTGCCGCAATGGTCACAGCCGGTAGAGGTGGTTGCCTCTTCGGTCGCGCCGCTCGTGCTCGGGCAGTCGGCCGAGTGTTCGACCATCTCGTCGATTGGGCAATCGAGCATGGCCACGCCGGCGGTCACCGCGTTGAGCGGTGCCCAGAAGGCGAGCAGCAGGGTGACCAGGTGCATGAATTTCATGGAGTCGGGACTATAGGTGCCTCTTTTGACCGGTGCAAGCCCCAAGCCCCGGGCGCGGCCGGCCGATTAGTCTGGCGTCAACCGGAGCAGTCGACCATCGGCGTGATCGGTGATCACCCAGAGTGCGCCGTCCGGCCCGGTCTCGACGTCGCGGATACGCCACTCGCGCTCTTCCAGCCAGCGGTCCTCTCTGACTACGCGTTCGCCATCAAGTGGCAAGCGGGCCAGGTGCCGCTTGGCCAGTGCGCCGACGAACAGGTCGCCCTGCCAGTCGGGGAAGCGTTCGTGGTCGTAAAAGGTCATGCCGGAGGGGGCGATCGACGGGGTCCAGTGATGGAGCGGGCCGGTCACGCCCTCGACCTCGTCCGGGGCAATCTCCGGACCGGCATACTCCCGCCCGTAGGTCTGGATCGGCCAGCCGAAGTTTTCGCCGGCGGCCGGGATGTTGATCTCGTCGCCGCCGCGCGGGCCGTGCTCATGGATCCACACGCGACCGGTTTGCGGGTGGGTTGCCGCCCCCTGCGGATTGCGGTGGCCGTAGCTGAAGATCGCGCCCTGGGCATCGGGCCGGTCGGCGAACGGGTTGTCGGCCGGGATGCGGCCATCGTCGTGGAGGCGCAGCACCGAACCGTTGTGGTCGGCCAGATCCTGGGCGCGGTCGCGCTCGCCGCGGTCGCCGACGGTCATGAACAGGTACCCGTCCTGATCGAAGGCCAGCCGCGAGCCGAAGTGGATGCCGGAATCGACGCAAGGGGTGGCGACATGCAGGGTTTCGAAATCGAGCAGTCGGTCGCCCTCCAGCCGTCCGCGGCCCATGTGGGTGGCGTTGCCGCCATCGCATTGCCCCGCCCAGGTCAGGTAGATCCATTGGTTGTCGGCATGCGCCGGATGGGCGAGCACGTCGAGCAACCCACCCTGGTTGCGGTGGTCGACCTCGGGCAGGCCGTCGATCTCCTGGCGCTCACCGGTCGCCGGGTCGATGCGCCAGAGCCGACCGCGGCGCTCGGTGACCAGCAACTCGCCATCGGCAAGAAAGGTCAGGGCCCAGGGGTGATGCAGCCCGCCCGTGATCGTCTCGACGGCAGGCTCCGCCAGCACCGGCTGGACGGCGAGCAGTGGCAACAACACTGGCAGGACGAGCAGGGCAAGTCGTGCATGAAACATGGGGGTTCCTCGCGGCGAGTATTCCGATGTTGTGAAGGTTGAGATTAGACGAGCCGGTTGTGGTCATCAGGCCAGCATCGGGTAGCTGAACAGCGAGAAGTGCAGCAGGTTGACCAGCCAGTGCAGAGCGATAGCCGGCCAGAGCGAACCGCTTTTCCAGGCGACCCAGCCGTAGCCCAGCCCGGCGACGGTGGCCACGGCGGCAAACTCGGTGCCGAAGGGCAGGTGGGCCAGCCCGAAGAGCACCGCGGTGAGCCACCAGGCATGCGCCGCGCCCAGCCGGGCCAGCAGGTGGCGCTGGAGCAGGCCGCGAAACAGCACCTCCTCGGCGGCGACCGTGACCAGGTTCACTGCGGCAAACAGGGTCAGTAGCGACAGGCCGGGCCAGCCGGGCTGCCAGCGCAACAGGCCGGTGGCGATGCCCAGCGCGACCGCCGCGGCGATGGTCGCCAGCCCGGCCGTCAGCGGGGGCAACGGACTGGCTGCTCGCCAACGCCCGATCACCAACGGCAGCCAGGCCGCCACCAGCAGGGCCTGGCCGACCGGCAGGTAGAGGCTGTGCGGCAGGCAGTCGCGGCAGAAACGTCGGTCCTGCCACAGCGGTGGATTCTCAAAGCTAGGCCAGAGATGCAGGCTGAGGATCACGCCCAGGTCGATCGCGATGGCGGCAACCACCGGGCCGACGGCTCCGCGGATTGCCGCGATCAGGCCCAGTCCGAGCAGTGCGATCAGCACCGCCAGGCCCGGCGGCTCGGCGTGCCCGGCAAGCAGCGCGCCCACGCCGGTGGCCAGGGAGAGAATCAGGGCTAGGCTCCAGTGGCGAAGATCGGCCATGAGGGGTTCTGAACCTTTCGTTCGGTCAGGCGTGAGGCCCTGGCTCATTGAAAAGGGCATTATCGCCGAGCGGCCGGCCGGGATGGAGGTCGTGGCGATTGATCCCGCCCCGGTTGGATGGCATGCATACGTATAAGCGGTTGTTTTTGTCGGGAAATGGGCTAGAATTCGCCGGCCTTTGTGGTCGGCACGGCCCCATTCCATGCGCACCAGACGAGGTTTTATGACGACTGTTGCCAAGCGAAGCATTCCCGGAACCCGCCAGGCGACATTGGCGGGTACGCAGGACGGGCAGGCGCCCAAGCTGCAGGTCTTCACCGACCGTCACCTCGACAAGATCGAGCCGCTCAAGCGACTGGGCGAGGAGGCGTTGTTCGAGATGAAGGTGGTCGCAAGTGTGCTGCCGTTTCGCGTCAACAACTACGTCATCGAGAACCTGATCGACTGGGATCGCGCCCCCGACGACCCGATCTTCTCCCTGACCTTCCCGCAGCGCGACATGCTCGACCCCGAGATGTACGAGCAGATGGCCGAGTTGCATCGCCGCGAGGCACCCAAGGAAGAGATCACCGCACTGGCGTGGAAACTGCGGCACAAGCTCAACCCGCACCCGGCCGGCCAGATGGAGATGAATCTCCCCGAGGTCAACGGCGAGACGGTCGAGGGCGTGCAGCACAAGTACCGCGAGACCGCGCTGTTCTTCCCCAGCCAGGGCCAGACCTGCCACAGCTACTGCACCTTCTGCTTCCGCTGGGCGCAGTTCGTCGGCGACAAGAACCTCAAGATCGCCTCCAAGGAGGCCGGCCAGTTGCTCGACTACCTGGCCGCCCACCCGCACCTGTCGGATTTGCTGATGACCGGCGGCGACCCCATGGTGATGAAGACCAAGCACCTGGCGCCGTATCTTGAGGGTCTGCTCGACGAGCGACTCGACCATGTCCAGACGGTTCGCATCGGTACCAAGGCATTGTCTTTCTGGCCGTATCGTTTCGTCACCGACGCGGACGCCGACGAGTTGCTGGGCCTGTTCGAGCGGCTGGTCGAGTCCGGCAAGCACGTCGCGGTGATGGCGCACATCAACCATTACCAGGAGATGGAGAACCCCATCTTCCGCGAGGCGGTCAAGCGTATCCGCGCGACCGGCGCCGAGATTCGCACCCAGAGCCCGCTGATCAAGCACATCAACGATTCGGGCGAGGTCTGGGCGCGGATGTGGCGCGAGCAGGTGCGTTTGGGCATGATCCCCTATTACATGTTCGTCGAGCGCGACACCGGCGCGAAGTACCGCTTCGAGGTGCCGCTGGCCGAGGCGCATCGCATCTATCGCGACGCGATGAAACAGGTGTCGGGCCTGGCGCGTACCGCCCGTGGCCCGTCCATGTCCGCCGGGCCGGGTAAGGTCGAGATCCAGGGCGTGGCCGAGATCCAGGGCGAGAAGGTGTTCGTCCTGCGCTTCGTTCAGGGTCGCAATCCGGACTGGGTCCAGCGGCCGTTCTTCGCCAAGTACGACGAGGAGGCCACCTGGCTGCATGAGTTGAAGCCGGCCTTTGGTGAAAAGACGTTTTTCTTCGAGGACGAGTACCAGGCTATGCAGGCCGACAGTGGCCTAACGGTGATCGACGCCGCCGAAGTCGAGGCATAAGCCCTTGACGTATCGGGCGCGGGTCGCTAAGATTGCGCGCCTTCAAACAACGCCGGTCGGCGGCAGCATTGTGTCGCCGACCCCTTTACGCATAAACATTCGGGTTTTACAGCATGTACGCAGTGGTCGTTACCGGCGGTAAGCAGTACCGCGTCGAGCAAGGCACCAAGGTGCGCGTCGAGAAGCTCTCTGGCGAAGCCGGCAGCACCGTGACGCTGGATCGGGTTTTGATGGTCGGCGACGGCTCTGACATCAAGGTGGGCGCACCCATCGTTGATGGCGCGAGCGTCACCGCCGAGATCGTCGGCCAGGGCCGCGGCAAGAAGGTCGAGATCATTAAGTTCCGCCGCCGCAAGCACCACATGAAGCGTCAGGGCCACCGCCAGGCCTACACTGAACTCAAGATCACCGGCATCAGCGCCTAAGCGCCCGGGACCAGACCAGGAGACTTGAACCATGGCACATAAGAAAGCAGCAGGCTCTACCCGAAACGGACGCGACAGTGAAAGCAAGCGCCTCGGCGTGAAGCGTTTCGGCGGTGAAGCCGTCTCTGCCGGCAGCATCATCGTTCGTCAGCGTGGCACCAAGTTCCACGCCGGTTCCAACATGGGCGTAGGACGTGACTACACGCTGTTCGCACTGACCGACGGCAAGGTGAAATTCGAGGTCAAGGGCCCGAAAAGCCGCCGTTTCGTCAGCATCGAGTCGGCCTGAACCGGCGCGATGTAAGTTGGCGGTCAGCCCGGCTGACCGGTGACCGACGTCTGAGCCCCGCCTGCGAGCGGGGCTTTCGTGTTTGTGGCCTGTCCAGGGCAAACCCGTGAGCCAGAGATGCCGTCGAATCATGCAGAATTGCCCTAATGGGCGTGTAATTGCGGGGATCGTGTCGTGAAATTTGTCGATGAAGCGACCATCAAGGTCAAGGCCGGTGATGGCGGCAATGGGGTGGTGAGTTTTCGCCGCGAGAAGTACGTGCCCTTCGGTGGGCCGAACGGCGGCGATGGCGGTGACGGTGGGTCGGTGTACCTGGTCGGTGACGTCAATCTCAACACCCTGGCCGACTTCCGCTTCCAGCGGCACTACGAGGCCGAGCGGGGCAAGAACGGCGCCGGGCGCAACATGACCGGCCGGCAGGGCAGTGACCTCTACGTCCACGTGCCGCTCGGCACCGTGGTCCACGACGAGGACACCGGCGAGGTGATCGGCGAGGTGGTCGAGGCCGAGGCCGAACTGCTGGTGGCCAAGGGCGGTTGGCACGGGCTGGGTAACACCCGCTTCAAGAGCTCGATCAATCGCGCCCCGCGGCAGAAGTCCGACGGCACCCCCGGCGACGAACGCCGGCTGCGTCTCGAGCTCAAGGTGCTGGCCGATGTCGGCCTGCTCGGCCAGCCCAACGCCGGCAAGTCGACCCTGATCCGCGCCATCTCGCATGCCCGGCCGAAGGTCGCCAACTACCCGTTCACCACCCTGTACCCCAACCTGGGTGTGGTGGCGCCCGAGCCGCATCGCAGCTTCGTGGTCGCCGACATTCCCGGCCTGATCGAGGGCGCGGCCGAGGGCGCGGGCCTGGGTATCCGGTTTCTCAAGCACCTGGCGCGCACCAACCTGCTGCTGCACGTCGTCGATGTCGCCCCCTACGACGAGGTCGACCCGGTCGAGAGCGTTGCGGCGATCGAGGCGGAGCTGGAGAAATACGACGAGGCGCTTGCCGAGCGACCGCGCTGGCTGGTGCTCAACAAGATCGACGTCTGGGCGGACGAGGAGCGCGAGGCCAATATCGAGGCCCTCAAGCAGCGGTTCACCACCGAGATCGGCCTGACCGGGCCGGTGTTCGCCATCAGCGCACTGGACAAGACCGGCACGCAGCCACTGGTCTGGGCGATTCTCGACTACCTCGAGGCCGAATGGGCGCGCGAACGCGAGGCGGCAAACGAGCGCCCGGGACCGTCGACGGAGGACTGAGGATGCGTGACGAGGTCAGGGCCTATCAGCGCTGGGTGGTGAAGATCGGCTCGGCGATGGTCACCGGCGACGGGCGTGGTTTGGACCGGGAGGCGATTGCCGCCTGGGCGCGCCAGTTGGCCGAACTCCGCCGAGAAGGGCGCGAGATACTGATCGTCACCTCCGGGGCAGTCGCCGAGGGCATGGCGCGCCTGGGTTGGAACGAACGCCCCGAGTCGCTGCCCAAACTGCAGGCGGCCGCGGCCGTCGGCCAGATGGGCCTGGTCGAGGCCTATGCCGAGGGGCTGGCCCGCTTCGATACCCATTCGGCGCAGATCCTGCTGACCCACGACGACCTGGTCGATCGTGAACGCTACCTCAATGCCCGCAGCACGCTGCGCACCCTGCTGGACCTGGGCGTGGTGCCGGTGGTCAACGAGAACGACACGGTCGCCACCGACGAGATCCGATTCGGCGACAACGACACGCTTGCCGCGCTGGTCGCCAACCTGGTCGAGGCCGACATGCTGGTGATCCTCACCGACCAGCCGGGGCTGTTCGAGGCCGACCCGCGCAAGCAGCCCGATGCCCGCCTGCTGACCGAGGTGACGGCCGGTGACCCGGCCCTCGAGGGCATGGCCTCGCCCGAAGGGGGACGGCTGGGTCGCGGCGGGATGTACACCAAGGTGCTCGCCGCCAAGCGCGCCGCCCGCTCCGGCGCGGCGACGATCGTCGCGGCGGGCAGCGAGGCGGACGTGCTCTGCCGACTGGCCGCCGGTGAACCGCTGGGGACGCATTTTCGCCCCGCGACCAACCGGCTGGCCGCGCGCAAGCAGTGGCTCGCCGGCCAGCTGCGGGTGCGGGGGCAGTTGCGTGTCGATGCCGGCGCGGCCCGCGCGGTGGCCGAGCAGGGGCGTTCACTCCTGCCGGTCGGCGTGACGGCCGTTTCGGGTCAGTTCGCCCGTGGCGAGCTGGTGTCGATCGTCGATGCGGACGGCCACGAGTTCGCCCGCGGGCTGGTCAACTACCCGAGCAGCGATGCCGCCCGGCTGGTCCAGTGCTCGAGCCAGGCGATCGCCGAGGTGATCGGTTATTGCGAAGAGAACGAATTGGTGCACCGGGACAACCTGGTGCTGCTTTGAGGCAACGACACCGACGCGTGCCGCCGCTCAGCCCCTGAGGCGTCGGGCCTCCTGGTCGAGTTCATCGAGCAGGCGCTCGTAGATCGCCGAAAGGGCCTTGAGGTCCTCGACGGCGACATGCTCGTCGATCTGATGGATGGTCGCGTTGAGCGGCCCGAGCTCGATCACCTGGGCGCCGGTGGGCGCAATGAAGCGCCCATCCGAGGTCCCGCCCGCAGTCGAGGGCGTCGGCGCCGTCCCCAGCACCCCCTCCACGGCCCGCTCAACCGCCCCCACCATCGGCCCGTCGTCCCGGGTGAGAAACGGTACGCCCGACAGATGCCAGTCGAGCCGGTAGGTCAGGCCGTGGCGCTTGAGCAGTTTCTCTACCCGCGCCTGGATCGCCTCGACCGAGGTCTCCGTGTTGAAGCGCAGGTTGAACTGGACGCTCATCTCGCCCGGGATGACGTTGTTCGCCCCCGTGCCCGCGTGGATGTTCGCGATCTGCAGCGTCGATGGCGGGAAATGGGCATTGCCCTGGTCCCACTCGATCTCGACCAGTTCCGCCAGGAACGGCGCGGCGCGATGCACCGGGTTGTCGGCCAGGTGCGGGTAGGCGACGTGCCCCTGGCGGCCCTCGATCACCAGATTGCCGGTGATCGACCCGCGCCGGCCGATCTTGAACTCGTCGCCCAGCCGGTTGCGGCTCGACGGCTCACCCACCAGGCACCAGTCGATCGAGATCCCCTTCTCGCGCAACCACTGCACCACGCGCTTGGTACCGTGCTGCGCCGGGCCTTCCTCGTCGCTGGTGATCAGGTAACCCAGCCGGAAGGCCGGATCGGGCTGCCGGGCGAGGAAGCGTTCGGTGGCGGTAACGAAGGCCGCCACCGAGCCCTTCATGTCGGCCGCGCCGCGGCCGTAGAGGCGCCCGCCGTGGATCTCGGCGCCGAACGGCGGGTGGGTCCAGCGCGAGGCCTCGCCGGTCGGTACCACGTCGGTGTGCCCGGCAAACACGAACAGCGGCCCCTGGTCGCCCCGGTCGCCGTGTACCGCCCAGAGGTTGTCGACCCCCTCGAAACGTAACGACTCGATGGCAAAGCCCAACGGGGCGATTCGCCCGGCGATCAGTGCCTGGCAGCCCTGGTCGTCGGGCGTGATCGAGGGCCGGCGGATCAGGTCGCGGGCAAGATCGATGGTGGAGTCGCTCATGCCAGTGACTCCTGCCAGTCGTCGGCATCGAAGCCGATCAGGCTGTTGCTGTCGCTTTCCACCACGGGGCGCTTGATCAGGCTGGGGTTGGCAAGCGCCGCCGCACGGGCGCGCACCGCGTCCATCGCCTCGCGCTCCTCGGCCGGCAGACGGTGCCAGCTCGTGCCCCGGCGGTTGATCACCCTTTCCCAGCCGAATCGCTCCAGCCAGTCATCCAACTGGGCCTCCGGCACGCCTGCCTTCTTGAAGTCGTGAAAGCGATACGCCAGCCCCTGCTCGGCCAGCCACGCACGGGCCTTTCTCACGCTGTCGCAGTTGGGGATGCCGTAGACGATGATCATCGATAGTCCTATTAAGTGAAAATTGTTGTTCCGGATAGGAAAAATTGATTTTCCTATCCCTGTCGGCGTCCTACACTCAAACTTCATGTGGCCGTGACGTTGAGTGGGCCGCGAGTCCGAATTGCAGCAGAAAAGGAGTGGCAATGCCATGCGAACCCGGAAGACGATCATGCACGTAAACCCGACTCAAATGCTTGGCCTTATCGCCGGCCTGATGCTCGCCGCGCCGGTGGCCGCCGAGCCCGACATCACCTGGGGCGGTGAGCTGTTTGCCGAGAACTGCTCGGCGTGCCATATGGTGGCGCACGACGACGAGTGGTTCAAAGCGCGCGCGGACGCCGGCAATATGGGCAGCTACGACAGCCTGCGCACCCAGGTCCAGGGCTGTGCCAACAACTTCGGGCTGCCGTGGTTCGACGAGGAGGTCGACGCGGTCACCGCCTGGATGAACCAGGAATACTACGACTTCGACTGACGCGGCGATCGGTGTCCCGGGGTGCCCCGGGATGTCAGTCGATGAAGCGCATCGACAGGTCGATGGCCTGGATGTGTTTGGTCAGCGCGCCGATGGAAATGTAGTCGACCCCGGTTTCCGCCACGTCGCGCACGGTCTCGAGCGAGACATTGCCGGAGGATTCCAGCTTGGCCCGGCCGGCGGTGAGTCGGACGGCCTCGCGCAACAGGTCCAGGGCAAAGTTGTCCAGCAGCACCCGCTTGACCCCGGCCCCGAGGGCCTCCTCGAGTTGTTCGAGGTTTTCCACCTCGACCACCAGCGGTAGGTCGCGCGCCACGATTCCGGCGGCGCGAACGGCTTGTCCGATCGATCCCGCCGCCCGGATGTGGTTCTCCTTGATCATCACCATGTCGTAGAGGCCCATGCGATGGTTCGCACCGCCGCCGTCGATCACCGCCTTCTTCTGCGCGTAACGCAGCCCGGGCAGGGTCTTGCGGGTATCCAGGATCTGCGCGCCGGTGCCGTCGACGGCCTCGACGTAGCGGCGGGTGACCGTGGCGGTCGCGCTGAGGGTCTGCAGGAAATTCAGTGCGACCCGTTCGGCCGTCAGCATGGCGCGTGCCGGTCCGCTCAGCAGGCAGAGGCCCTGTTCCGGGAGCAGGCTGTCGCCGTCGGTGGCCGCCCATTCAATGCGCACGCCCGGCGAGACGCGGCGAAAGGCCGCATCCGCCCAGTCGACCCCGGAGAGGATGGCCGGCTCGCGGCTGATGATGCGGGCGTGCGCGGTCTCGTCGGCCGGGATCAGCTGGGCGGAGACGTCGGCACGGCCGATGTCTTCGGACAGCGCGCGCGCCACGTCCAGGGCGACAATGTCGGGGTCGGCTTTGCTCATTGGGGCACCGTGTGTCGGGTAATCGAGGACGGGAGTCTAGCAAGTTACCGGAAGCGCATTGGCTTGCCGTCGGCGGCGCCCACGATGGGCCGGCCGTTGCATGCCGTGTGGCCGCTTCCCGTCACGCTGTCATCTTGTCATGCTGCTGTCATCGCATTGGCGTTTAATGCCGGTAGATGGTCGGGGCTCCACTTGGTTCCCCGGCGACCCCGCTCACATCGACTGTTGCGAGGACCGGCGTTGGCCGGGATGACCGAATGCAAAAGACCATATTGATTGTCGAGGACGAGAAGCCGATCCGCGAGATGGTGGCCTTCGCCTTGGGGCGTGCAGGCTACGATCTGGTCGAGGCGGCCGATGTGCAGGAGGCCTTCGAGCGTCTGGCGGAAAAGCAGCCCGACCTGATCCTGCTCGACTGGATGCTGCCGGGTGCCAGCGGCATCGAGTTCGCCCGCCGCATCAAGCGTGATGAGCTGACCCGCGACGTGCCGATCGTCATGCTCACCGCGCGCGGCGAGGAAGAGGACAAGGTTAGTGGGCTGGAGGCCGGGGCCGACGACTACGTGACCAAGCCGTTCTCGCCGCGCGAACTGATGGCCCGGATCAAGGCGGTGCTGCGGCGGGTGTCACCGGAGACCGACGATCCGGTACTCGACGTCGCCGGGCTGAAACTGGATCAGGAGAGCTACCGGGTGACCGCGGCCGACGAGTCGATCGATATCGGGCCGACCGAGTTCCGCCTGCTCGCCTTCTTCATGAAACACCCGGACCGGGTGTTCACCCGCACGCAGTTGCTCGATCGCGTCTGGGGACAGAACGCCTACGTCGAGGAACGGACCGTCGACGTGCACATCCTGCGCCTGCGCAAGGTGCTGGCACCCAGTGGTTATGATGGCCTGATCCAGACCGTGCGTGGCGTGGGTTACCGTCTTTCGGCGCAGTGAGATCGCGCGCGTTTCCACAGACGAGGTGTTGATGAACCAGCCCGATCCCAGATTGCCGCTGGCGACCCGTCCCGGCGAAGGGGGGCAGGGTGAGCGCCGCGCGCGGACCCGCCGGGCGCGACGGTCCCAGGCGCGATTGAAAGCTTGGCAGGAGGAAATCGCGCTGCTGGCGGCCGCCGGTGTGCTGGTGGTGTTCGTTGGTGTGGTGGGCGAGGCGCTCGCTTGGCAGGGTCACTGGGGCTGGGCCACGGCCCTGGGCCTGGGCGTCTACGCGGCCAGCCTGCTGCTGCGCGTCGCGTATCTTGCCCGGAGCCTGCCGCTTGCCTGGCGACACCGCGAGGCTTGGGGTGTGCCCGGCCTGGTTCAGGACCATCAACGCCGACTTCGGCGGGCGGGGTATCGTCGCCAGCGCCGGCTGATCCGTCTGCTCAAGCGCTACCACCACTCGGCCATGTCGGTGCCGGATGCCATGGTCGTGTTGAACGAGGAGCGGGAGATCGAGTGGCTCAACCTCGCGGCCATCGAAATGCTGGGGTTGAATCGCTTGGATATCGGTCTGCGTCTCGACAATCTCTGGCGGGCCCCCGCCTTTATCGACTGGCTGGCCAACGGCATCGAGCGCCCGCCGCTGGAAATCAGTGCCCCGGGGGACGATAGCCGGGCGCTGAGCCTGCGAATCGAGCCCTACGGCTCGGATCGCTATCTCTTGATCGGCCGCGATGTCACCGCGCTGCACCGGTTGCAGGGCGTGCGCCAGGACTTCGTCGCCAACGTCTCGCACGAGTTGCGCACCCCGCTGACCGTACTGGCCGGCTATGTCGAGACCCTGCTCGATACCGAAGATGGCCAGGACCCGCAGATGCACCGCATCCTGTCGAACATGCACCAGCAGGCCGACCGGATGCGGCGGATCGTCGAGGACCTGTTGCTCCTGTCTCGGCTGGAGACCTCGCAGCCCGACACCGAGCTGTTCGAGCCCATCAACGTGGCTCGTCTGCTCGAGCCGACCCTCAACGACGCCCGCCTGGTATCGGGCGAGGAGGGTCACGATATTCGCGATGACCTCGATAGCAATCTGACGCTGCGGGGCGTGCCGCGCGAACTGCAGTCGGCGTTTTCCAATCTGGTCTTCAACGCGGTCAAGTACACCCCCGCCGGTGGGCGTGTCGAGGTGCGCTGGGCGCGCGACGAGCGGGGGCGGGCCGTGTTCTCGGTGTGCGATTCGGGTATCGGCATCGAGGCGCGACACATTCCCCGACTCACCGAGCGGTTCTACCGCATCGATGTGGGGCGGTCGCGTTCGCGGGGCGGCACCGGGCTGGGCTTGGCGATCGTCAAGCACGTGGTTCTGCGTCACGGGGCCCGGCTCGAGATCGACAGCACGCCGGGTCAGGGCAGCTGCTTTCGCGTGATCTTCCCGGTCCGACCGACGATGCGGCCGATGCCAACGGCAGCTGGCGCCTCCCCCGATCGGGATGGGGTAGACTGACCCGAATTGCCACACAGGGGCGCGATCCAGCCGATGTCCGAGTTCTGGAACGAAAAGTACGGCCAGGTCGATTTTCTCTACGGGACGCACCCGAACGAATTTCTGTTGAGCCAGGTCTTCCGCCTGCCGTTGGGTGGCCGCGTGCTTGTCCTGGGTGATGGTGAGGGTCGAAACGGCGTCTGGCTGGCCGAGCAGGGTTTCGACGTCACCAGCATTGATTACTCCGCCGTCGGCTGCGGCAAGGCCCGGCAACTGGCCGACGAGCGTGATGTCAGTCTCGCGGTGCATTGCGCCGACCTGACCGAATGGGACTGGGGCGAAGACGGTTTCGATGCCGTGGTCCTGATCTACCTGCACTTCGAACCGCCGGCGCGACGCGAGGTCTACCGCCGGGCCGCGGCCGCCCTGCGCCCCGGTGGCCTGCTGATCGTCGAGCTTTTCCACCCGCGCCAGCTCGCCTACCAGAGCGGTGGCCCCAAGCGGGCCGACATGCTGGTGCGTGCCAGCGATCTCTCGCAGGATCTGACCGGGCTGGAGTGGCTGATTCTCGCCGAGGGCAAGGCCCTGCTCGACGAGGGGCCGGGACACCAGGGTCCGGGTTTCGTCACCCACGGGGTGGGGCGGCGCCAAGGCTGATCCCCGGACATCACCCCGAACGTGAAAAGGCCCGCAGGGATGTTTCTCTCCTGCGGGCCTTTTTGTGTGTGTCATGGTGCCGGCGGACGCGTCCGCCGGCACGGCACGGTTACACGTCGCGCAACAGCTCGTTGATGCCGACTTTGCTGCGGGTCTTTTCGTCGACCTTCTTGACGATCACGGCGCAGTACAGGCTGTACTTGCCATCCTTCGACGGCAGGTTGCCGGAAACGACCACCGAGCCGGCCGGCACGCGGCCGAAGTGGATCTCGCCGGTCTCGCGGTCGTAGATCTTGGTCGACTGGCCGATGTAGACGCCCATCGAGATCACCGAGCCTTCCTCGACGATCACGCCCTCGACCACCTCGGAGCGCGCGCCGATGAAGCAGTTGTCCTCGATGATGGTCGGGGCCGCCTGCAGCGGCTCGAGTACGCCACCGATGCCCACGCCACCGGACAGGTGCACGTTCTTGCCGATCTGGGCGCAGGAGCCGACCGTCGCCCAGGTGTCGACCATGGTGCCCTCGTCGACATAGGCGCCGATGTTGACGTAGGAGGGCATCAGTACGGTGTTCTTGGCGATGAAGCTGCCGCGGCGCGCCACGGCGTTGGGCACCACGCGCATGCCGGCGGCCTCGAAGCGTGCCTGGTCCCAGCCGGCGAACTTGGTCGGTACCTTGTCGAAGTAGTTCACGTCGCCGCCGGAGACCACCTCGTTGTTGCGCAGGCGAAACGACAGCAGCACGGCCTTTTTCAGCCATTCGTTGACCTGCCAGTCACCCACGCCGCGGCGCTCGGCCACGCGCAGCGAACCGTCGTCCAGTCCGCCCAGCGCGGTCTCGACTGCTTCGACCACGTCGGCCGAAGCGTTGCCCGGATTGATCTCGGCGCGGCGCTCGAAGGCCGATTCGATGGTGTCGCGAATGGAGTTGATGTCCATCGGATGCTCCTGAAAATGTTGGGAAAACGGATCGGCCGACCATTGTTGGCCGGCCGGGAAAAGGGATGCGTTGATGGTGCTTATTGTAACAACAGATCGTTGACGGCGTTGAGGTCGCGCGGGCGGGGTGTTCGTTGTGCAATCGGAGAGGTTTCGCACGCCGGTTTCGCGAGCGGGGTCTTATTGCGCCCGAGTGCCGGGCGCGCGAGTTCCTTTTCTTGCTTGTCCAAGAAAAGGAACCAAAAGAAGGACACCCCGGCGCCCTGGCCCTGCGGGCCTTCGAGCCCGGACGGGGTCCGGTCTCGAAGCCTCGCGACCGGCGGCTGCCTTCGGGGCCGGCTCGACGCGACCTCCCGTCGCGGCGAACCTCGGAGCGACGTCCCTGTCGCTCCGACCCCGAGTCATCCACCGGCCGCGAGGCAGGACGCAAGGGGGCTTTGGTTCCCAACCATCCGGTGGCGTGACACACATCCCCAAGGGAATTGGAGCTCTAAGGTTGCGCTCTCGGCCTAATCGAAGTGTCGAGTCCCCTTGTGCCTTGCCTCGCGGACGGGGGATTGCAGGGTCTGGCCGGCATGGATGCCGGCCAGAGGTTCGCCGCGACAGGAGGTCGCGTCGAACCGACCCGTCCGCAATCGCTCGTTCGCGAGGCTGATCGTCGCGGATATCATCCGCGACGATCAGGCCCGAAGGGCCAAGGCATTGGGGTGTCTTCTTTTCGTCGGTTTTCTTGGACAAGCAAGAAAATCGACTCGCACGCCGTGCACGGCAGTGCATCGGTGCCACCTTGGCAAACCGGCGTGCGAAACCCGGTTGAGCTTAGTCAGGGCTTGCCAAAACGAATCAGGCAAGCATCGCCCGAATCCGCTCCGCCGCCTCGACGCAGTCGTCGAGCTCGGCCACCAGCGCCATCCGCACAAACCCCGCCCCGGGGTTAACACCGTCGGCCTCGCGCGAGAGGAACCGCCCCGGCAGCACGGTGACGTTCTGCTCGGCGAACAGGCGGCGGGCGAAGTCGCGTTCGTCGCCTTCCACTCCGGCCCAGAGGTAGAACCCGGCGTCCGGGCGGCGCACGTCGATGCCGGCCACCGGCTCGAGGATATCGAGCACGGCATCGAACTTCTCGCGGTAGAAACCGCGATTGGCGCGCACGTGCTCCTCGTCGTTCCAGGCGGTGATGGAGGCCAGTTGTGTTGGCAGCGGCAGGGCGCAGCCCTGGTAGGTGCGATAGCGCAGGAAGCGCTTGAGGATGGCCGCGTCGCCGGCGACCAGCCCCGAGCGCAGGCCCGGCAGGTTGGAGCGCTTGGACAGACTGTGGAAGACGATCACGTTCTCGAAGGGCGACTCACCACCGACCTCGCTGGCGACTTCCAGCAGTCCGACCGGCGGCAGTGCTTCGTCGAAGTAGATCTCGGAATAGCACTCGTCGGCCGCGATGACCACGTCGTGGCGGCGGGCGCGGGCGAGCAGGTTGCGGTAGCGCTCGGCGTCGATCACCGCACCGCTGGGATTGCCCGGCGAGCAGACGTAGAGCAGTTGCGCGCGTTCCCAGATGGCCTCGGGGATGGCGTCGAAGTCCGGCAGGAAGTCGTTTTCCGCCAGCGTCGGGTAGTAGTAGGGCTCGGCCCCCGCCAGCAGGGCCGCCCCTTCGTAGATCTGGTAGAAGGGGTTGGGCATCAGCACCACCGGCGGCCGACCCGTGGCGCTCTCGCGGTCGACCACCGCCTGGGCGATGGCGAACAGCGCCTCGCGGGTGCCGGCGACGGGCAGGACGTTGGCCTCCGGGTCTAGGTGTCCCGGCGTCAGCGCAAAGCGTCGTGTCAGCCAGTTGGCCATCGCCTCGCGCAGGGCCGGCTCGCCCTTGGTCGCCGGGTAACGGGCGATTTCCGGCAATGACTCGCGCAGGGTGTCGAGCACGATCGCCGGTGGGGCATGGCGCGGCTCGCCGATCGACAGCGGAATGTGCTTCCGATCGGCGGGCGGCTCGGCGCCGGCCTTGAGCTCGGCGAGCTTCTCGAATGGGTAGGGATGCAGTCGGTCGAGATTGGGATTCATGCCGGGGTCATCGAGTCTGGGTGGTGACGGCGCGGGATGCGACCGGGCATTATAGGTGCCCGATCCAGTCGCTGCGAGTGGTGGCGAGAACCGAAACGGGAGCCAGTGATGTCTGATGCCGACAACCGACCTGATGTGCTGCAGCCTGAGGTCCATGGGGTCGACCACGTGAGTCTGCTGGTCAGCGATGCCCGGCTGGCGCGTGATTTTTATGTCGAAGTGTTGGGGCTTGTGGAATTGGCGCGCCCCGATCTCGGCTTTCCGGGGGCGTGGCTGTCGTTGGGCGCCGGCCAGGCGCTGCACCTGCTCGAGCTGACCAATCCCGATCCGCGCGACGGGCGGCCCGAGCACGGCGGGCGCGACCGGCATGTCGCGCTGCGGGTGAACAAAACCGCCCCGTTCGCCGATCGACTGGGCCAGCGCGACATCCCCTTCACCCGCTCGCGCTCGGGGCGTGATGCGCTCTTCTTGCGAGATCCGGACGGCAATGCCGTCGAACTGGTTGGCAACGACTGAATCCTCGTCCTGTTTAGAACGGCGCGACCACTTCGTAGGTGACCTTGGGGGCGTCCGGGTGTTCCGGGTCGGGGAAGGCCAGCCGGGCGGCGTGCAGCATCAGTCGCTCGTGCCGGTCGGCCTCGGGGTGATAGAGCGAATCGCCCTGGATGGGGCGCCCCTGGGCCAATAGGTGGACGCGCAGCTGGTGCGAGCGGCCGGTGATCGGCTCGAGGATCACGCGAATACCGTCGTCGACCGTTTCTGCCACGCGGTAACGCGTCTGCGACGGCCGCCCGCTCTCCGGGTCGATGCGATAGCGCGGCCGGCGCTCGTGGTCCTTGCCGATCGGCAGGTCGATCAGCCCCTTGGCCGGCTCCAACGGGGCGTCGATCAGTGCCTCGTAGGTCTTGTCCACGTCGCGTGCGGCGAAGGCCTTGGAGAGGAAGGAGTGGGCGCGGGCATTGCGCGCCAGCACCAGCAGCCCCGAGGTGTCCCAGTCGAGGCGGTGGACGATGCGCGCCTCGGGGAATTCGGTCTGCACCCGCGTGATCAGGCAGTCCTGCTTGTCCGGGCCGATGCCGGGCACCGACAGCATCCGTTCGGGCTTGGCCACCACCAGGAAATCGCGGCGCTCGTCGATCAGCGCCCAGTCACCCGGTGGCTGGTTGGCGGGCAGGTTGTGGTCGATCGGGCTCAAGTCATTTGTCTCCGGCGCGACCCTTGGCCGCATGGATCAGGGCGGCGGCGATCGCCTGCTGGTGCTCGCGGTCGTTGATCGGGTGACCGAACTTGTCCACGACGAAGAAGGCATCCTCGGCGCGTTCGCCCAGGGTGGCGATGCGCGCGTGCAGCAGGATGGCGCCCATGCGCCACAGGGTGTCGGAGAGATCCGCCAGCAGGCCCGGCCGGTCCTTGGTCAGGACCTGGATCATGGTGCGCGCCCGGGCGACGTCGGCAATGAATTCCACCTCGGTATCCACGTCCAGGCTGGAGAGCTGGGCCGGGGTGCGCCGGCGGGTGACCGACAGGGCGCGCTCGGGGCGATGGATCACCCCCTCGAGCCGGTCGTGCAGCGCCTCGATCGCACCAGGATCGCTGACGGCGTGCCCTTGGCGGTCGAGGACGAAGAACTCCAGCAGGATCAGTTCGGACTCGGGCAAGGGTTCGCGGTTGCCCTCGTCGTCGACGGCGTTGAGTCCGCTTTCGACCACCAGGGGCCGCGGGATCACGGTGATGTTGGCCGACTGGACGCTCAATCCCTCCCGGTCGATGCCGGCGACCACGTGGGCGAACAGCGCCGGGTGGTTCTGGGCCAGGATCAGGATCTGGGTGGCCTGGTGCTGCGGGTCGTCGTTGATGGTCAGGGCGGGCAGGTCGGCGTCGATCGCCACCTTTGAGTGGCGCAGGATGTTGCCGATCTCGTTACGCAGGAAGTACTCCTCCGGCATGCCCGACAGCCAGGCGGCGAGCTTGGCGGCGTCCATGCCTTCGCTGGAGCCCTGGCGGTTGGCGTCGCGTCGGGTCTCGCGCACGATCTGCGCCGACGAGCGCACCCCCTCGGCAAAATGCTGGTGGGTCAGCTCGAACAGGCGCCGCAGCAGGGTGTCGCGCCAGGAGTTCCACAGCTGCGGATTGGTCGCGCGGATGTCGGCCACCGTCAGCAGGTAGAGATGGTCGAGCCGTTCGGCGCTGCCGACCTGTTCGGCGAAGCGGCGGATGACCTCTGGATCCTCGATGTCCTGGCGCTGGGCGGTGAACGAGAGCAGCAGGTGCTGCTCGACCAGCCAGCCGACGAGGTCGATGTCCTCGCGTGGCAGGCCATGGGCCTGGGCGGATTCGCGGGCATCGAAGGCGCCCAGCTCGGCGTGATCCCCGCCCCGGCCCTTGGCGATGTCATGGAATAGCCCGGCCAGGTACAGCGCCTCCGGCCGCGGGATGCGTTTGAAGGCGTCCGAGGCGATCGGGTTCTCGTCGCGGTGTTTGGGCAGGGCGGGGCGGCGCAGGTTGCGGATCACCAGCAGGGTGTGGGTGTCGACCGTGTAGGCGTGGAACAGGTCGAACTGCATCAGCCCGACGATCGGGGCGAAGCTGGGGATGTAGGCGGCGAGCACGCCGGTCAGGTTCATGTTGCGCAGGGCGAGGTAGACGCCGCGCTCGGCACGCAACAGGCGCATGAACAGCTGTTTCGCGTGACGGTTGTTGCGAAAGCCGGCATCGATCACGGACAGGTTGGCGCGCAACTGCCGGGCGGTGGCGGCCGTCATGCCCTCGAGTTCCGGGTGCTCGGCGAGCAGCAGGAACAGCTCGAGGATGGCGGTGGGCGAGCGCATGAACACCTGCGCGTCACGCGTTTCGATCAGCCGGCCGCGTCGGACGAAACGCGGATTGAGACGGTGGATTGGCTCGAGGATTTCGGGGTGCAGGCGCTCGCGCCATCGCTGGATCAGGAGCTGGTTGAGGCGTTCGACCTCGATGGTGGCGCGGAAGAAGTGCTGCATGAAACGCTCGACCGCGAGGTTGCCGTCCTGAAGCCCCTCGTAGCCAAAGGCGCCGGCCAGTGTCTTCTGATGCATCAGCAGCAGGCGCTCTTCGGCCCGCTCGGCCAGGCCGTGCAGGCCGATGCGGATGCGAAACAGCAGGGATTCGGCATGCTCGAGTGTCCGGTACTCGTCATCGCGCAGCAGCTCGCCGCGGTGCATCGCGGCGAGGCTGGGGGCGCCGTCGATGCGATTGGCCAGCCAGCGGATGGTATGCAGATCGCGCAGGCCGCCCGGTCCTTCCTTGATATGCGGTTCGATCTTGGTGCCGACGTTGTCGTGCGACTTGTAGCGAGCCTGCTGCTCGTCGATCTTGGCGGCGAAGAGCCAGGCCGGCTCGAAGGCATCGTCGTCGCGGATGGCGGCGTCCAGCCGTGTCAGCAGGCTCTCGTCGCCGGCGATCAGACGCATTTCGATCAGGCTGGTGTAGACGGTCGGATCGCTGGCCGCCTCCAGGCATTCCTCGACGCTGCGCACCGCGTAACCGATCGACAGGCCGGTGTCCCAGAGGGTGTAGAGGAACGCCTGCACCGCCTCGTCATGGGCGTGATCCGCGGTGAGCACCATGATGTCGATGTCCGAGTGGACGAACATCTCGCCGCGACCGTAGCCGCCGACCGCGACCAGGGCGCAGGGGGTGTGGGCGAGCTTGTCCTGCCACAGGGTCCGCAGGGCGCTGTCGACGCGCGCAGTGACCTCCCGGATGAAGCCCCGGGCCGTGGCCTCGTTGGCCAACGCGTCGGCCCAGTGGGCATTGAGCGTGTCCAACTGGCGGGCCAGCGGCCGGTCTGTCGGGAAGGTGGTCTGGTCGGCGAATCGGTCGTCGGGGGCCGGTTGCATGCGATCAGGCGGGCGGCTTGCTGAGGATGTCAAACCCGTTGTCGGTCACGGCGATGGTGTGCTCCCACTGCGCCGACAGCGAATGGTCCTTGGTGACCACCGTCCAGCCGTCGCCCAGCAGTTTGATCTCCTTCTTGCCGGCGTTGATCATCGGCTCGATGGTGAAGACCATGCCTTCCTTGAGACGCACGCCCTCACCCGGGTTGCCGTAGTGGACCACCTGCGGGTCTTCGTGGAAGTTGCGTCCAATACCGTGGCCGCAATACTCGCGCACCACGGAAAAGCCGCTGGACTCGGCATGCGTCTGGATGGCGTGGCCGATGTCACCGAGGGTGGCGTCGGGGCGGACCGCCTCGATGCCCTTCATCATCGCCTCATGGGTGACGTCGATCAGCCGCTGGGCGCGCACCGAGGGCTTGCCGACGGTGTACATCGCCGAGGTGTCGCCGTACCAACCATCCTTGATCACGGTGACGTCGATGTTGAGGGTGTCGCCCTCGCGCAGGGCCTTGTCGCCGGGAATGCCGTGGCAGACCTGGTGGTTGAGCGAGGTGCAGATCGAGGCCGGGAAGCCGTGATAGCCGAGCGTGGCCGGCGTGCCGCCCTGAACCTCGGTGATGTGGCGGTGGGCGATCTCGTTGAGCTCGCCGGTGGTCACGCCAGCCTTCACGTGCTCGCGCAGCAGCACCAGTATCTCGGCGGCCAGCTGGCTGGCGATGCGGATCTTCTCGATTTCCTCGGGGGTCTTGATGGAGATGTTCATGACCTGGAAACGGGCTCCCCTTGATATTACCGGATGGCCTGCGTGCCTGCCGCGACGTAAGCACGCGCGCAAAGACGGTCAGTGTAACGAAAAACGCCCCGGCTCGCGGGGCGTCGGGGTGCGTCGGTCGAGGGGCCTCAGGCCGACTCGAGCAGCCGGTCGAGGGTGCGCTCGACCCGGTCGACGTCGAATACGCCGATCTTCTGGAACTCGATGCGTCCCTGGGCATCGAGGATGAAGGTCGTCGGGGTGACCCGCACCGGCCCGAAGACTTCGGCGCCGCGACCATCCTGGTCCTGCCAGATGGTGTAGGTCATGTCGCGCTCCTCGACCATCTTGTTGATCTGATCGAGTGGGTCGTAACTCATCGCCAGCCCCACGACGTTCACGCCGCGGTCGGCATATTTGTCGTGCAGTGCCTGGATGTGCGGGATTTCCTTGACGCAGCCGGGGCAGGTGGTCGCCCAGAAGGTGATCAGGGTCGGTTTGCCCTTGATCGATGCCAGGTCCACCGGCTCGCCATTACGGTCCTGCACGGTCACGCCCTCGAGCGGCAGGCCGCTGTCCGACAGGCAGCCGCCGAGCCCCAGGGTGAGTAGCGCCCCCGCGCCCCCCAGGAGCAGGCGACGACGGGTGATGTCGTGGGCGGGCTCCACGGCGGTGTCCGTCTGGCGGTGAATATCGATACGTGGCGTCATGTCGAACCCTCAAGTGGGAAGCTCTGGTCGAATAGGAATGCGGCCTGACTGGCCCAACTGGCCCGGGCGGCATTCCTGTTCGATCAACGCGTCCTTGGGTGCTTGGCGTCCGGTGCGCGGCCAGCAAAATGGACCGGCCCGAGGCCGCAAAGTTTCCGCGGGACGGCGGCTGGCGTCAACGTTCGGTGATCGCCTGTTCCAGCATGGCAGCGGTCATCACGCCCAGGGTGCGGGCCTGCGCCGAGCCGAGCATGCGTCGCGCGACCAGTACGCCGACGTCTTCCTCGCGCATTACTCGTTGGGCCTGGGTCAGGGTGTAGCCGACCTCGACGTCAGCGGCCCGGTAGAAACCGCTGATCTCCGTTGGGTCAAAGCGGACTTCCTCGCGCACCTGGTGGGCCAATGCTTCCATGTCGATGCCGATGCCGATGCCGATGCCGATGCCGTTGCCGGCGTCTTCGTCGCCCGTCTCGATCGTGTCGGCGGTCTCGTGTTCGATGCCGCCCTCGGCCGTGTTGGCGGGGCGGTGGGTGGACGCGTCCTCCGCGGCGTCCGGGTTTTCCGCCGATGCCTGGTTGGCTTGCGCGTCGGCGTCAGCCTCGCGAGCGGCCTGCTCGGCACGCGCCTGGGCATCGAACAGCGCCTGGTTGAAGATCTGGTCGAAGGCCGCCCGGGCCGGGGCATAGCGGATCACGCCGGTCGCCTGGCGGTTCTCGTCGCGGATGACCAGCCAGGCCGGCTTTTCCTCGAGCGCCTGTTCGAAGCGGGCGAGGTTGCAGGGGCAGCTCACCTCGGCGACGCGTCGCTCGATAATGCTTGAGACGCCGATGTTGTCGCCGTTGAACCACAGCGACGGTCCCGGCATCTGCTGGTCGTTGGCGCGCAGGATCGCGTCGTAGAGACCGGATTTGCCGAACACCATGCGACTGACCAGTCCCGAGACGACGATGGTGATCATGGCGGGAAGGATCGCGCCGGTGTCGCTGGTCAGCTCCAGCACCGCGGCCAGCGCGGCCAGTGGCGCCTGGAGCGTGGCGCCCATCATCGCGCCCATCCCTAGCACCGTGTAGAAGGCGACGTCGTTCAGCGGGATCTGGTCGAGCCGGTAGAGCAGGCTGCCGAGCGTGCCACCCACCACGGCGCCGGTGACCAGCACCGGGGCGATGGTACCGATCGGCAGCCCTAGCCCGACGGTGACACTGGCCAGCAGCCACTTGGTCACGGCGATGATCAGCAGCGCGCCCAGGGTCAGTTCGGCGGCGGCGACCAGGTCCGTGGTGTCGTGGCCGATGCCGAGGACTTCCGGCACCCAGAAGCCGATGATGCCGGTGGCCACGCCGGCGGCGGTGAAGCGCGCCCAGACCGGCCAGTTCCAGCTGCGGGCGATGGTGCTCTCGACGATCTGGATGTAGCCGGCGGCCATCGCGCCGATGATCAGGCCCAGCGCCAGCAGCGTGGGCACCTCCCAGAACGACATCTGGTGATGGATCTCGATGGTGAACAGCGTCTCCGGCCCGAACACGGTCGTGGCCAGGAGCGCACCCATCGAGGAGGCGAGGATCACCGGCAGGAAGCTCGCCAGCGTGTACTGCTTGATCACCACCTCGAGGGCGAAGATCACGCCGGCCAGTGGGGTATTGAAGGCCGCGGAGATCGCCGCGGCCACACCGCAGCCGGACAGGGTGCGCACGCTGTTGTTGGGCAGACCGAGGCTGTGCCCCAACAGGCTGCCGGAGAAGGCGCCCAGGTGGATGCCGGGGCCTTCTCGCCCGCCCGAGAGGCCGATCAACAGGCCCCACACACCGGCGACGAACTGCACCACGGCATTCTGCCAGGGCATGTAGCCACCAAAGCGGTGAAACCGGATGATGACGTGGCCGACGCCGACGTTGCGCATGCCGAACGGCAGCAGATGGAAGGCAAGCCCCAGCACCAGCGCGCCGAGGATCGGCAGCAGCAGTCGCCACTCGGCGGGCAGGGATTCGTAGCGCTCCGCGCCCGGCAGTCCCAGGCCGTAGACCTGCAGTCCCTCGAGTGCCAGGCGGAAGGCCACCACCAGCAGCGCGGCGAGCAACCCGGAGATCAGGCCGAGCAGGGTGACCTGCAACAGGGCATCGGGTTGTGCCAGGCGCAGTCGCAGACGCTCGATGAACCGGTTCAGCCGGCGGCCGAGCCAGTCCTGGGTGCGGGCGAGCAAAGCGGTCACGGGCCGGGCCTCCCGGGGGAAGATGAGGTCGGTGGTTGGGCGAGCGGATGGCCCGCCGCATGGTCGCTGCTAATATGCCACGATTGCCAAGCCGATTCGAACGCCTGTTGCCCCAAGGGCGGGGCCGAACCGGCCGTATCCAAGCACGAGGAGTCGAGCGAAGACATGAAGAAGATCGGAATCGTCGGTGGCACCGGGTATACCGGCGTCGAGTTGATGCGCCTGCTGGCCCACCACCCCGAGGTTGAGGTGGTGGCCATGACGTCGCGCGGCGAGGCCGGTCGGCGTGTGGATGACCTTTACCCCAGTCTGCGCGGGCATACCGACCTGGTGTTCAGCGCGCAGGGTGAGGCCGATCTGGCCGGTTGTGATCTCGTGTTCTTCGCCACGCCCAACGGTATCGCGATGCAAGAGGCGCCGGCCTTGCTCGAGCAAGGCGTGCGGGTGGTCGATCTGGCCGCCGACTACCGCATCAAGGACCTCGATGTCTGGTCGCAGTGGTACGGCATGAAGCACGCCTCGCCGGAATGGGTCGATCAGGCCGTCTACGGGCTCCCCGAGCTCTACCGCGACGAGATCCGCGGTGCGCAGCTGGTTGCCAACCCCGGTTGCCATGTCACCGCGACGACCCTCGCCGTGCTGCCGCTGATGGGGCTGGACTGGGTCGATCACGGCCAGATCGTCGCGGATACCAAGTCGGGCGCCAGCGGCGCTGGCCGCTCGGCCGCCGTGCACACGTTGATGGCCGAGGCGGGCGAGAGCGTGCGCACCTACGCCGCCGCCGGTCATCGCCACCAGCCGGAGATTCGCCAGACGCTGGCCACCATCGCCGAGCGCGAGATCGGCCTGACCTTCGTGCCGCACCTGGTGCCGATGGTCCGGGGGATCGAGTCGACCGTGTACCTGCCGTTGCGTGGCGAACCGGCCGACAACGTGCAGCGACTCTACGAGCGCTATTACGCCGAGGAACCGTTCGTCGACGTGATGCCGCCGAACAGCCACCCGGAGACCCGCAGCGTGCGCGGCAACAATATCTGCCGCATGGCCGTGCACCGGCCGCTCGACGGGCCGATGCTGGTGGTCTCCAGCGTGATCGACAACCTGGTCAAGGGCGCGGCCGGGCAGGCGGTGCAGAACATGAACCTGATGCTGGGCTGTGATGAATCGGCGGGGCTCGATCTGGTCGCGCTGTCGCCCTAGGGAACCTCTGCACGATTCGATGGCGCCTCTGGCTGGCGGGGTTGTTCGCAATCAAGGCGCCGTGCCGAAGGCGGGCTCATTGCCCGGCGAGGGGCGGCAACGCCGAGTGCGGGCAACCCCGCCAGCCCCTTCGGGCGAGCCGCCAAGGACCCATTTGCGGCGTCGCGAAGTCCGTCCCTGGACCTCGCCCTTCGGGCCGGCTTGCGCCGGCCGGATCGGCGTCGTGCCGATCCGGTTCACTCCTTGTGAAGGACCCTGCCATTCACGGCGGACTGCGCCTTGCAACTGGGCCCTTGGCGGTCCCGCAGAGGCACTATCGAATCGTGCAGAGATTCCCTAGTGCCGGCTCGCCTGCATTCGCCAATGGTCTGATAGACTGTGAGTTTGCTGCTCGGCAAGGGTGTTTTTCCGCCGAGCAGACGCGCAATCGATTGAGGTGAATGCGATGGTTGACGCAACCGACACACCGGTGGCCGAGCCGGCTACCGAGGCCACGCCGCTGGTCTTTACCGAGAACGCGGCGAACAAGGTCCAGTCACTGATCGAGGAAGAGGGCAACCCGGAGCTCAAGCTGCGCGTGTTCATCACGGGAGGTGGCTGCTCGGGCTTCCAGTACGGGTTCATGTTCGAGGAAGAGGTGCAGCCGGATGACACAGCGGTGGAACGCTCGGGGGTCACCCTGCTGGTCGACCCGATGAGCATCCAGTACCTCGAGGGCGCCGAGATCGATTACAAGGAAGATGTCTCCGGCGCACAGTTCGTGATCCGCAATCCCAATGCCGCGACCACCTGCGGCTGCGGTTCCTCTTTCTCGGTCTGATTTCGTAGAGGGCAAGACGCGGGCATTGCCCGCGTCTTGCGTTTGTCAGGGTTATTACAAGGCGTTGTCGATGGATTTCGTACCGGGTTTGCAGGGTGTGCCGGCGGCGCAGTCTGCCATTTCGTATCTGGATGGTCGGGCCGGGCTGCTGACCTACCGTGGTTATCGCATCGTGGATCTGGCGCGCCAGAGCACGTTCGAGGAAAGCGCGTGGGTGCTGATCCACGGTGATCTGCCCACGGCACTCGAGCTCGCGGAGTTCGATGCCGAGCTGCGTCGTAACCGGCGCGTGAAGTACAACGTGCGCGACATCATGAAGTTTCTGCCCATCGACGGGCACCCCATGGAGGCGCTGCAGACCTGTGTGGCCAGTCTGGGCATGTTCTACCCGGGGCAGGAGCGCATGACGGCCAACGGCGTGAATGCCGACAGCGAGTTCGTCGAACAGATGATCGTCAAGATCCTGTCGAGCATGTCCACGCTGGTGGCCATGTGGGAGCACATCCGCAAGGGTGACGACCCGGTCGCGCCGCGTGCCGACCTCTCCTACGCGGAGAATTTCCTGTACATGATGACCGAGCGCGAGCCCGATCCGATCGAGGCGCGCATCATGGACGCCTGCCTGATCCTGCATGCCGAGCACACGCTCAATGCCTCGACCTTCGCGTCACTGGTCTGCGGTTCGACGCTTGCCCCGCCGAACCTGGTGGTCGCCTCGGCCATCGGCACCCTGGCGGGGCCGCTGCACGGCGGGGCCAACCAGCGCGTGCTGGCGATGTTGGATGAGATCGGCTCGGTCGAGAACGTCACGCCCTGGTTGGAACAGCGGTTGGCCAACAAGGAGGTGATCTGGGGCTTTGGTCACCGTGAGTACAAGGTCAAGGACCCGCGCGCCGACATTCTGCAGGGGTTGCTCGAGCAACTGCGCGAGCATCGTGGTGGCCAGCTCTCGCCGCTCTACGAGATTGCCCGTGAGCTCGAGACCCAGGCGGCCGAGCACTTGGCCGGCAAGGGCGTCTACCCGAATGTCGATTTCTATTCCGGACTGCTGTACGCCGAGCTCGGCATCCCGCGCGACCAGTTCACGCCGATCTTCGCCATCTCGCGCACGGCGGGCTGGCTAGCGCACTGGAAGGAGCAGATCGCGAACAACCGCATCTATCGTCCCACCCAGGTGTACGTCGGCGAAAGCCCGCGCGACTACCGCCCGATCGGCGCCCGCTGATCGATCTCGCCTGAGGGTGGCGGTACTCGGTCGACTCAGGCCGGGTAGATGCCGCCCAGCAAGCGCGGCCCGGCGGCGCCCGTCACGCTGGGCGCATTGCCCGGCTGACCGTTGAGCAGCTGGCGGGCGAGCCACGCAAACGCGGCCCCTTCCACGCATTCCGGCGCCAGGCCGAGTGCCGCGCTGCTCTCCACCGGCGCGGCCAGCCGCTCGCCCAATCGCTCGACCAGTCGTCCGTTGTACGCCCCGCCGCCACAGAGCGTGATTGGCATGCCGGAGCGCTCGGCCTGCCAGGGTGACAGTGCCCGGGCAATGCTCTCGACCGTCAGTTCAAGCAGGGTGGCCTGAACGTCCTCGGCCGGGAGCGTCTCGATCCACTTCCCGCCCAACCGTTTAAGCCAGTCGAGATTGAAGTGTTCCGGCCCGGTGGATTTCGGCGCGGGTGCCGCGAAGAACGGCTCGGTCAGCAGTTGGTCGAGCAACGCCGGGTGCGCCGTTCCGCTGGCCGCCCATTGGCCGTCTCGGTCGAATGGCCCCTGCCGATGGTGGCTGTGCCACGCGTCCATCAGGGTGTTGGCCGGGCCGGTATCCAGGCCGACGGGGTCGCGGCCGGGTTGGAGTATCGACACATTGGCGATGCCGCCGAGGTTGATCACGATCCGGCCCTCGGGCCCGGGCGGGAACAGCGCGGCGTGCGCCGGGGGGGCCAGGGGCGCCCCTTGGCCGCCGGCGGCCAGGTCGCGCCGACGGAAGTCGGCGGCTACGGTGATGCCGGTCAGCTCGGCGATGCGGCTGGGGTCGCCCAGTTGCAGGGTGAAGGCTGCTTCCTGCCAGTCGGGACGATGACGAACCGTCTGGCCGTGCGATCCGATCGCGCGAATCGCCTGGTTCGTTAGCCCCGCCTTTTCCAATAACCGGTTCACGCCCGAGGCCGTCGTCTCGGCGAGTTGGCGATCGGCCATGCCGAACAGGTCGATGGCGTCGACCGCGGGGGGCGGCGGCGCATCGTCCGTCTCGTTTCCGTTGGTGCGAGCCAATCGTCTCAACAGGGCGGTCAGGCCCGCGTCGAGCGGCTCTTGGCGGTGGGCAATCAAGCGGGGTTGTGGTTTGGAGAAATCGCAGAGGCACAAATCGAGTGCATCGATGCTGGTGCCCGTCATGGCCCCGATGAACAGCTCGGCGTTGTCATCGGGGTATTTTGGGTGCGGGTCAGTCGTCACGTGATGCGCGGGAGACACGCTCGTTGCGCGCGAGATGAACCGGCTGCTCGCCTTCCACGTCGATCTCGATGCGAGCCAACTCCTCGAGCGAGCCGCGTGTCCGGGCGATGAAATCCTTGCGGTCCTCCGAGGCGATCGGGTTCGCTTCCGGCAGGTCGACCTTGAGCGGGTCGAGCGCCTTGCCGTGGACCTTGAATTCGTAGTGGAGATGCGGTCCCGTGGCGCCGCCGGTCATGCCCACAAAGCCGATGGTCGAGCCCTTGTCGATGCGTGCGCCGCGCTTGAGGTTGGCCTTGAAGCCGGACAGGTGCGCATAGAGCGTTTCGTGCTTGGCGTCGTGCCGCACCTGGATCACCTTGCCGTAGCCGTGCTTCCAGCCGACAAAAGTTACCTGGCCCGAGGCGGCGGACTTGACCGGCGTGCCGGTCGGCGCGGCGAGGTCGACGCCGTTGTGCGGGCGGACGGTGTTGTGAATCGGGTGCAATCGCTTGGGGTTGAAGTTCGAGCTGATGCGGGAGAACTCCACCGGGTAGCGCAAAAAGCCGCGCTCGAGACTGCTGCCATCGGGCTCGTAGTAGCCGCTCGTGCCGTTGGGCGAAGTGTAGCGCAAGGCCTGCGACCGCTCGCCACGATTGACGAACTCGGCGGCCACGAGTTGGCCGGTTCCGAGGCGCTCACCGTGGCGCTCGCGCACCTCGTAGATCAGGCGAAACTGGTCGCCATCCCGCACGTCGCGAAGGAAATCCACCTTCCAGCCGAACACCTCGGCCAACTGCATGATCTGTGCCGGGGGAACGCCCGTGGCAATCGCGGACTGGTAGAGCGAACCCTTGATCTTCCCACCGGCCGAGACCAAGCGGGTCTCGCTGGGTAGGTCGGTGATTTCGGCCACGAGTTGGTCGCCGTCTTTGCGGAAGATGGAAAGTTCGCTCTCGCTGCTGAGGTCGTATTTGAGTCCGGCGAACTGCTCGGCGTCGTCCATCATCAGTACGAGCTTGTCGCCCGGGCGGATGCGTTCCAGGCGGCGGGCCTCGTCACCGAGGTCGAGCACCTTGAGCACGTCGCTGTAGCCGAGACCGGCCTTCTCGAAGATGGTCGAAAGCGTGTCCCCCGAATCAACCGTGATGGTGGTTTCCTCGAGCGAGGAGGATACGCTTTCCGCCTCGCCCTCCGCCGGATCGACGCCCCCCTGGCGGCCGACCGCGGCCCGATTGGTCTCCGGTGTCTCAATGGCCTTCAGGGCTTCTTTCTGGCCGGGGATGTGAAAGTTAGGCCGGCTGCCCAGGCTCACCGATCGGGCGAAGGCCGATGATTGGTTGCCGGTGGTGGCCGACGTGTCGATCGAGACCGAGTCCGATCCCGACCCCGCGTCGCGCGCTTTATTGTCGGGGGCGTCGATGGCTTCCAGTGACAGCGGGATTTCGTTGCGGTCACTGGGCTTGGAGGCGGGGGCCGGCGTGTCGTCTTGGCTGCCTTGGTCGGGCAGGGCTTGCCAGACCACCGCACCGAGCGCGAACGCGCCGAGGCCAACCAGGAGGGCGCGCCGTATGAGGCGAGAGGGCCTGCGTCTGGGCTTGAATAGAGGGCGTTGTTGCATGGATATAAAAACCTGGCAGAAAAATATGGTGTAAACCCGGTAACATAACCGCCTTTCTGCAGCCATTCAACGTAATTTTTGGAAGGGTGAACCGTGTCTCAGGAGCAAGCGCAGATGCTGGCGGAGTTGTGTCGGGGAACCGACGAGGTGCTGGTCCGCGAGGAACTGGTCGAAAGGCTGGCCGAAGGGCGGCCGTTGCGGATCAAGGCCGGCTTTGATCCGACCGCGCCCGATCTGCACCTCGGTCACACGGTGTTGATCAACAAGCTACGCCAATTTCAGGAGCGTGGCCACGAGGTCGTCTTCCTGATCGGCGATTTCACCGGCATGATCGGCGACCCGACCGGCAAGAATGCCACGCGCCCGACCCTGACGCCCGAAGCGGTGCGCGAGAATGCGCGTAGCTATGAGCGCCAGATTTTCCGCATCCTCGATCCGGAAAAGACGCGCATCGTCTTCAATTCCGAGTGGATGGGGCAGAAGAGCGCCGTCGATCTGATCCAGCTGGCCAGTCGCTACACCGTGGCACGCATGCTGGAGCGCGACGACTTTTCCAAGCGCTACCGGGAGAACCGGTCGATCGCCGTCCACGAATTCCTGTATCCGCTGGTTCAGGGCTATGACTCGGTGGAGTTGGAGGCGGATGTCGAGTTGGGTGGCACCGATCAGAAGTTCAATCTGCTGGTGGGAAGGGAGCTGCAGAAACAATACGGTCAGAAGCCTCAGGTCGTCATGACCGTGCCGATCCTCGAGGGACTCGACGGGGTCAACAAGATGTCGAAGTCCCTAGGCAACTACATCGGTATCGAAGAGCCCGCCGACGAGCAGTTCGGCAAGTTGATGTCGATTTCCGATGATCTGATGTGGCGCTACTTCGAATTGCTCTCGTTCCGGCCCCTTGAAGAGATCGCGCGCCTGCGTGAGGAGATCGACGGCGGGCGCAACCCGCGCGACATCAAGTTCGAACTCGCCATCGAGCTCGTGGACCGGTTCCACGGCCGGGGGGCGGGTGAGAAGGCACGCGAGGCGTTCATCGCGCGTTTCCAGAAAAAGCAGCTGCCCGATGACATGCCCGAGGTGCATCTTGAGGAAGGGGTGGTCATCGTGGAGGCACTCAACCGAGCCGGATTGATCCAGTCGAACTCCGAGGGCTTTCGTCATATCAAGGCCGGCGCGGTGAAGCTTGGTGGCGAGCCGGTCAAGGATCGGGCGCTCGTTCTGCCCGTTGGCGAATCGATCATCCAGGTGGGCAAGCGGCGCCTGGCAAAAATCATCGTCGCGAAGGGTTGACGCCCTCGGCAAAGCGCGTAAGATGCGCTCCTCCTTACGGGGCACAGGCCACGCCAACGCCCCGAAAGACGGCCCCGAAGAGTGAAAGAAAAAGCACTTGACGGGCGCTGCAGCGAGTGTAGAATCCTCGCTCCTCTCGACGGAAACGCCGCCGAGAG
>NZ_JBDODP010000024.1:0-37729 GCF_044582135.1 Guyparkeria halopsychrophila
GGGCTTTCAATGTTGGTAGGCGCGATTGGATTCGAACCAACGACCCCCACCATGTCAAGAAGGATCGACAAGGCGGGCACGTCGTTGGATTGAAAGGAAAAATGGGGTGATTTTGAGTTAGCAGAAAGGGGCATTTTTCGGCACTTCTGGCCTATACGAATCAACTACTTGTCGTCGCCATTTGAATAGCTTTTCGGCGCATCCACGGTGCTCCATTCGTGGCCCTCGAGGTAGATCCTCGTGGTGCTTTCCTTCGTGTGGCCGCGCAGCTTCTGGATCTGTCCGGCGGACCATCCCTGCTTCTCGCGCAGGTGTTCGCCAAGGGCAAGCAGCTCGTGGAACGTGGGCCGCTCGCCGGTCGGGAGGTGGTCATACAGGCCGGTCTTGTCCCTGGCCTCGGAGAATCCGTCGCTGATCGCCTTCGGCAATAGCTGGAACGGGTGCTCACGCAGCGGTGACTTCTTGATCCTCTTGGGCCGGCGGTGCACCAGGTGCGGCGAGTGGATCTTGTCGCGGCATTTGGCGATCAGATCGCCGAGCGTTGACGCGCCGAGTGCCGAGTAGGCCACCGGCAGCGATTCCGGCACGCGGATATAGCTGGATCGGCCGTGCTTGTGGGTCTTGCTGATCCGGATGTAGACGTGCCGGCCGTCATCGTCGTCACGGCTCCAATCGAAGCGCCAGCGGCGGACTTCCTCGCGCCGCTGCAGGGCGTTGAGCGACAGCTCCATCGCGCAGCGTACGGCTGCATCTGCCTGCTCGAAGATCGCCCGGTAGGCCTCGATGCCGTCGAGCGCTGCCGTCCCCGGCTTGTCGCCTGGCAGGGTGATGCGCTGTCGCCGCTTGATCGCCTTGTCCTGGGGAAGGATCCGCGCCGGCAGGTTGTCCTGCACCACGCCGTCTGAGATGGCCGACTTCCACAGGTCGATCAGCCGGGTGCGGTACTTGTTGAACACCTCCGGCGTGGTCCCGATGTCCTCGAGGAAGTCGGCCAGGTCGGTCTGCTCGACGCCCTTCATCGGGATGGTGCCGAGGCCCGATTTGATGTTGCGGTAGAGGCGCCGGTACTCCTTGAGCGTGTGCGGGCTCATTGGGTGGCCGTTGATCCGCCGCGCCGGCAGCTTCAAGTCGAGGAACTGGTCGACGTATTCGGCGATGGTCGTGTCGGGAGCGCGCCGTCTCGACCGCTTGAGGATCTGCCCGGCGAGATCACCGCCCGGGCCGAACACCTGGTTGAGCTGGCGGGCCGCGTCGATCGCCTGCTTCTCGGTCACGTACCCGAAGCCGTTATAGCGGGCCGAGTCGGTCGTCGGCAGGTCGGGGCGCAGGTAGTAGTAATACAGCCCGCGCGCGTTCTTCGACGCGTACAGGTTGCTCGGCCAGTGGGCCCTGTCCTTGCGGCGGCGCTTCGGTGCCATGGTTTACGCCTCGATGGCCTTGGCCAGCACCTGGCCGGCCAGATCATTGACCGGCTTCACGGACGCTAGGTACTGCGCCTCGTGGCCGTTCTCATCGACGAGGACATAGTAGCGCGAGCCCTCGCGCTTGCCGGCCAGTTCGCCGCGGTCGATCCGCCGGCGCAGGGTGCGCTCGTCTGGGCGGCTCTCTGGCGTGTACGCCTGCCGGCGGTACTCGCTGAGTTTCATGTGTCGCATGGGGCCTCCGTCAGTTCCGGCAGTTGTCGGTGGATTCGTGCGGGTCTGCCGTGTACTTGCCGCGCTCTCGCTCCTCGAGAACAATGCCGGCAATGATCCCGGCGATGCCCATCAGGCACAGGACGGAAACGGCGATCAGGGATATGGTGTCGGTGGTCATCGGCCCTCCCAGCCATCGGCTGCGTGGCGATGTTTATTTTCGTAGGCTTCCAGCCATTCCTTGTCGAATGAATCCAGCGTCTCGGCCGCCCTCATGCGCGCCGCGATCCACCGGCTCATGCCGATTCGCCAGGCGGCGATGAACGCAATTACGACGGCTAGCGATCCGAGAAAAATCAGCCAATCCATCACTCCCCCTCCTCGGCTTCGCGGCGAAAGCTGTCGGCCCGGATTCGCAACCATTTCGCAGTTGCTGCGTCACCAACCGCAGAACAAACGTTGGCCGAATCTTCCAAAGCATCAGCCGCCACCCGCGCATCGCGGCGGGCTAGCTCACGCTCAAGCTCGGCGGGGCGCTCGGCCATGGTCTGCACGCGCGCGATCACCTCGTCGAGCATCAACTTGCCGTGGGCATCGCCAATCGCCGCGCGAATGTCGGCCAGGGCATAGATCTGGCGCACGCCTGTCAGGTCTGTGCGGACGTACTCGGTTGCGTCAGGGTTGTCGCTGGTCATCTGGCGATAGCTGCCGTCGCTGTCTGCTGTCAGAAACAGGCGCGACACGATCCGTTCCTCGTCGTGCTCGCTTTGCGCCGGGGTGCTGTCGAACAGATCGCGCTGGCACTCGTCCGACTGCCGCTGGGCCTCGGCCAGTTCCATTGCCTCTCGGGCATCGGCCTGGCGATCGAGCCAGGCGAACAGCTCGGCGTCCGGGCCAACCTTCTTGGCCGGTTCGATAGTTACCGGCTCGCCGCTTTGCAGTGCAGCCCCCTGTTCGTCTGTTAGTGTGATTGTCTTGCTCATGATTCCTCCTCCGGGGCTGTGGTGACGCGCCAAGTGGAGATTGTGTCGCCCTTCGTGGTCACCGCCTCATCCATCTTCGGTTGTTCAACAAGCTTCCGTTTCTCGATCTCGCGGTCTAGATACCACCGCGCCTTTTTCAGATCCTCGATCGCGTCGCCCTTGAGATCGGCGCGTCAGATGTACTTGGTCGCGTTGCCCAGGCAGAAGCCCATGTGCTCGGTCACGTCGATGCACTCGATGCCGCTTGGGTGGCTGGTGTAGTGCGCTGGGCTGTTCACCGGGTCGTGGGTGCTCATGCTTCCCTCCTCATTGCAGCGAGCAGGCCGTCCTGCTCGATTTCCTTGCCTTTCCTGCGCGCGGCCATCAGTTCGTGGACGGTGCCGCGCGCGACGATGTGGTAGATGAATACCGGCCGGTCGTGGCCTGCCTGTAGCTGGCGGACGGGGCCGATGCGTTCGAGGACTTGCTGGTAGAGCTCGAGGTCCCACCACAGCCCGAAGAAGGCGAGGATGTTGCCGCCGTCCTGCAGGTTCAGGCCGTGGCCGGCGCTGGCCGGGTGGGCGAACAGCAGCGGGATGCGCCCGGCGTTCCAGTCGTCGATCGTTTGCGGGTCGTCGTCGAGCACCCGGCCCTTGGGGAAGGCGCGTTGCAGTCGCTCGAGGTCGTGCTTCCACTGGTAGGCGACCAGCACCGGTGCGCCGGCGGCTTCGGTCACGACGGACTCGAGCGCGTCGAGCAGGGCGGTGTGCACTTCCTTCCACCGGCGCTGCGGCTCGTCGGAGAAGTTGCCGTCGGCGTCGACGTAGCAGGCGCCGCTGGCGATCTGCGCGGCCTTGGTCGTGCGGCTGGCGGCGTTCATCGCCTCGATGTCGTGGCCGTCGAGCTCGGCGAACATCTCCCGTTCGAACTGGTCGTAGAGCTGGCGGGCCTTGCTGGGCAGGTCGACCTTGACGTCGGTGACGATCGGCTTCTCGAGGTCGAACCAGTCCTGGGCGCGCAGCGTCAGGCAGGAATCGGCGAGCCGGTCGTGGATCATCTGGTCGGCGAACGGCCGCAGCACCATGCGCGGGTAGTCGCTGAACGGATTGTCCGGCTCGAAGAACCGCTCCTTGTAGGCGGTGAAGGTGCGGCCCAGCGCTTCACCGAAGTCGACGAAGAACTGCTGGCCCCACAGGTCCAGGTAGCCGTTCGGGCCGGGGGTGCCTGTCAGGTTCTGCCAGCGGTGCGTCAGGTTGCGGGCGATACGGGCGAGCGCCCGGGCCCGCTGTGTGCCGCCGCGCAACCTGAAGCCCTTGAGCCGGGTGGACTCGTCGGGGATGACCATGTCGAACGGCCAACGGCGGCCGCACTGCTCGACCAGCCACGGGACGTTCTCGTAGTTGATGGTGTAGACGCAGCCACGGTCGGCGCGCAGGGCCTCGCGGCGCTGGGCCGGGGTGCCGAGGATCGGAGTGGCCTCGCCGAGATCGCGCAGGTGCGTCCAGCCCCCCAATTCCTTCGGCCACGTGCTGCGGGCGACTCGCTTCGGGGCGATGACCAGCAGGTTATTAGCCTCACCGGCCAAGCGCAGGGCATCGAAGGCCGTGAGGGTGGACACCGTCTTGCCCATCCCCATGGACGCCCACGTCGCGCCGCGAGGGCGGTCGATCATGTGCTCGATGGCGAGGCGCTGGTAGGGGCGGAGGTGTTCAGGGGTGAGCATGCTCACGCGATCTCTCCCATGAATCGCTCAACGCCGTCCTTCGTGTCGATCACCTCGACCCAGAAGCCCAGCGCCCGCAGGCGATCATGCTCGCGGGCCTGCGCGGCCGTGGCCTTGCGCTTAGGCGCCTTCAATTCGATGAATGCGATCAGCCCGCCGGGCATGAGGACGATGCGGTCGGGCACGCTCCGGCGGTTCGGGCTGGTGAACTTCGGGCACATGCCGCCGGCTTCCTTCACGCGGCGGACGAGGTGCTGCTCGATGGTCTTTTCACGCATGGCCGGCCTCGCGACGTGCGTACTCGCGACGAAGTTTCAGTGCGCCGAGCGTCTCGAGCAGTACACCGGCCCCGTAGATGATCGCCACGTTATGGGCGCCCGCCAGGGCGATGGCGAGGACACGGAGCGCGCTGCTGGTGCGGCCGAGCACAAGCAACCGCCAACCCATGGCGACCCCGCCGGCGGGCCTGTCGTTGAAGGTGAACCGGGCGCCGTCGGCGACCAGGACAATCCCGCTCAGCAGAAAGCCAATCACGCCGAGCAGGACGAACACCCAGTCGGCGAGACCCTGCAGGGGCCCCGGAGCGAGGTAGTAACCCCCGGCGAGCAGGGCCCACTCGAGGGCGTCCACGGCGAATACGGTTGAGGTCTTGGTGGGCATGGTCGTCTCCTTGGTTGCGGGCGGTCAGCCCTTTCGATAGCGGTCGGCGGCGAAACCGTCGGCAGCGAGCGGCAGGCCCTCGGCCCAGCTCGGCACGGTCGCCAGGTGGTGGATCAGGTCGTCGACGCCGGCGCCGGCCGGGGCCTCGGCGATGACCTCGTCGTGGACGGTGAGCACGATGCGGTAGCCGGCGGATTCGATGGCCGGCATATTCGCGGCGAGCACGTCGCGGGCGAATGCCTGCGTGGCGTTCTCGATGAGCTTGCCGCCGTAGGTGTAGAGCCGGCACCAGACTTTGGCCGTGCCGCCGTCCTCGTTGCCCATGCCCATGTAGGTGATCGCGCCGTCATCGGAGAGGCGCGGGTCGAAGTAGACGAGGTAGCGGCCGCTGGGCAGCTTGACGATCAGGTAGGTATTGCCGCCGTGGTCGCGGACGCCCACCCGCAGATGGGGGCCGGCACGAAAGGTGCGGCCGGGGCGCTTGATGGCCTTGATCGCGGCGTCCTTCGTGTCGCGCCAGAGCTTGACGGTGGCCGGGTGCCGATCGCGCCACGCGAGCTTGACCGCCTCGGAGGCGATCCATTCGGTGCGGTCGATTTCCATGTCGGCGGCCTTGGGCAGGCCCCAGTCGTCGTAGTTGGCCTCGGCCCGGTCGAGGAACCGCTGGTCGACGTGGGTGCGGATCTGCCCCCAGTGGTCGGCCATCTTCACGCCGTAGCCCTGGCAGAATGTCTGCAGCGCGCCTGCACCCCCCTCGTAGCCGAGCGCGAGGTCCGGCACCTTGCCGAAGACGTTGCGAGTGGCCTTGGGTACGTCGTAAGGATCACCGCCGACGATGCTGGTGGCGGTGACGTTGTAGAGGTCCGGGCCTTCCCCCGCGTCGAAGTCGCGGAAGGCCTTGAGCTTCCAGTCCTCGCCGGCGAGGAACGCCAGGCCCCGGCCCTCGATGTTCGACAGGTCGGCCGCGTTGAGCCGGTAGCCGTCGGGCGCAATCACCACGCCGCGCAACGCGGCGCTGCCCATCAGCATCAGGTCGTCGAACAGCAGGTCGTGGACGCCGGCTTTCAGGGCCTCGATGTAGTCCTCGATGACGTGGGGCTTGGGGATGCCGCGCGACACGAGGTTCTGCGGTTGGAACTTGCGCCCAGCCCAGCGCCGCGTGCGGCTGGCCCCGGCGAACTGCAACCCGCCGCGGAACCGGCCGTCGGCAGACAAGGCCTCGCGCAGCGTGGCGTACTTGGCCGTGCTGGTCTTGTTGGCCGCGAGCATCAGCCGGGCGATCTCGCGCACCTCGGCCGGCTGTGACTCGTCGGCGGCGATCGGGGCCATGACGTGCTTGGCCGTCTGCTGGAGGCCGAGGCCGTACTGGCTGTTGAGGTGCTGGCGGACCTTCTCGCGCTGGGTGGGCGCGAGGCCGTCGGTCAGCTCGGCGAAGCGCCGGGCGATGCTCTTGCGCTCGTCGACGGCCGCGCGGGCACCGGCCTCGACCAGTTCGCGGTCGACGGCGAAGCCGCGATCGTTGATGTGTTGGTCGAGGTGCCACTCGGCGATGGTGTCCTCGCCCCAGTTCCACGTCGGCAGCCGGCGGTGGATCTCGCGCATGGCCTCGACGTCCTGCACCGCGTATCGCTTGAAGCGCTCCCACTCGTCGGGGTGCGTGTGGCGGTCGTAGCGGTCGGCCTTGTGGTTCTTCGGCGCGGGCTTGCAGAACCGCTGGATCAGCTTGCGGCCTTCCTTGATCTTGCGCTGCTCCTGCGGCAGGCCGAGCGTGCGGCCGAGCTCGTCGAGCGAACCGGGCAGGGCGTGGACGAGCGCCTGAATCATCGTGCAGCGCCAGCGCTCGATCGGCACCTCGAGGCCCAGGTTGCCAAGGCGCAGGACGTTGCGGTCGAACATAGCGTTGTGGGCGATGACCTCGTCGGCCTGGTCGAGCGCGTCGGCCAAGGCCTGCGGCATGGCGCTGTCGACGGTCACGTCCCAGCACTGCACCGGCTCGTCGTCGAGCGCGTAAGTGACGAGCAGGATCTCGGCGTTCTCCGCGTAGCGGTAAGTACCCAGATCGGCCGGGCCGCCCAGGGGGCCGAAGGTCTCCGAATCCAGATAGGCGAGGGTCATGCCGTTTCCTTCTCGCGGAGCTGGGCGCGCAGGGTTTCTGCTTCTCCCTCGGCGTCCTCGAGTCTGCTTTCGAGGTCGGAGACCTCGGTTTCTAGCTCGTCGAGGCGGCGGGCGACGGCGGTGGGCGTGTCGTCGATTTCGGTTTCCCAAGTGGCGAGCGAGCGCTCCGCCTGGGCGAGCCGATCAACCAGCGCGCGCGTTGTCTCGTCCGAGTCCAGTGCCCGCGTCTCGAGGTAGTCGAGCGGGGCGGTTCCGGCGTTGTCTGGTGTTTGCAACATCTCTATTCCTCCTCACACCGCCAGCAGCCCGGGTGACCCGGGTCGGCGCATGACGGGTGGCGTGTCAGTTCGCGGTCGTGCTGGCGCTCGGCCAGTGCGTCAATGCGCGCCTCGTGCAGCTCGTCAGCGATGTCGTCGGCGATTCCAATCACGCCACCCCCTGGCGCTCGGCCGATTCCATGTAAGCCTCGATCACTTCCTTTGCCGCCGGAGCGACGATGCCGTTTCCGTAGGCGCGCAGTCGTCCCACTCGGGCGGGAGCCCCATGAGCCAGCGGGAATGTGCCGGGTTCAACTGACCGCCACTTTCCATCCCGGCAGAACAGCCAGTCAGCGTCTGCCCAGAAGCCGTTAGTCGGGCCGGTTGGTCGTGCGTCAGCCATAGAGGGACCGCTTGACCTATCGTTAAACCGAACCCGTTGCCGTTCCCCGTTCGCTCCTTGCACTCCTGCCGCCTCTGCTCTAGGCGTTCCAGGTCTTTCGCCTCGAACCCGCTGGCACTCGGCGTCGGCCGGCCCGCCAGATTCGCCTGCCTCGGCAACTGATCGAATCGCGGCTTGCCGTCCTTCCTTGGTGCGATGTCCGCCCCGCTGTCCTTCCAATCCCTCGACGCCGGGCTTACCCATCCTTTCAGCAACGAACCATAGGCGTTGTCTGATGTGCGGCGCGCCGACGCCCGCAGCGCACAGATCGACCGCCCCGCTGGCGTAGTCCGCTCCTTCCAGGTCAGCTTGTACAAGGTCGAGCCAACCGAGGCCGTCCTTGCTTGCAACCTGCTCGCCAAAGACGACGCCAGGGCGGCGCTGGCTGATGAGGTAGTGCCAGTGCGGCCAAAGGTGCCGCTCGTCAGCAACCCCAGCACTTTTGCCTGCCGCGCTGAAAGGTTGGCAAGGGCAACTTCCGGTCCACACGGGTCGATCATCCGGCCAGCCGGCGAGTCGCAGGGCGTAAGCCCAGATTCCGATTCCGGCGAAGAAGTGGCATTGGGTGTATCCAGCAAGGTCATCTGGGCTGACATCTTCGATGCTCCGTTCGTCAACATCGCCGGCCGGGATGTGGCCAGCGTCGATCAGGTTTCGCAGCCACTGCGCTGCATGCGGGTCGATTTCGTTGTAGTAGGCGGTCACGCCACCCCCTTGCCCGTCACATGCTCGATCAGGTCATTGATGGCCTCGCCGATGTCATCGCTGACCAGCGGGACCAGGCGGCGCATGGCCTCGATGCGGTAGTCGTTGGCCGGGAGGGGGTGGATGCCTCCCTGTGCCGCCGCCTCGAGTCGGTCGATGTTCATGCCGGCGAGCGAGAGGAACTCGCGCGCCAGGTTGGCGTGGCCTGCTGAACCATCCGGCTTTTCCTGCTCCCGGTAGTGGGCGTCCAGTGCGCCTCCGAAACCCATCACACCACCTCCCGCGCTTTGCCGACGGCCGCCATGCCCTTACGCGTCACCTGCAACTGCTCAGCCGTGCGGCCAGTCATGCGGCACTGACGCTTGCCGACCGACTCGAGCATCCCAACGGCCACCAGGTCATTGACGCGGCCACGCACCGACGACAGGCGCAGCCCGGAGCGTTCGGCGATCTCGTTGCGCGTCAGGCAGAACTGCGAGAGCCAGACCACTGCCAGCACGTCGAGCGCCTGGTGTCCAATAGCCCCGGACTCCATCAGCTCGGCGTATGCCTGGCGACTGGTCTCGTTGGCGCTCATGACTGCACCTCCTGGCGCTTGAACTCGACCACCCACACCCACGGGTTTTCGTCCCATGAGCCGTGGCCGTTGATTGAGTTCCACGCGGTGCGGAAGTTGTCCTTGTAGCTACCGGCAGGCCCGAGCAGGCTTGATGATTCGGCAAGCCTGCTGCACATTCCCTCGGCCTTAGCATCAGCCCCGCTGATCTCCTGCACCCGCTCCACACGCACTTCGGTGATTTCGAGCGTGATGCGGCTGGCCCAGCGGGGCATGTGGATGGATGGCGCCCAAGTCCCCTCGAAATCGCTGCCGTCCTGGTACTGGCACACCTCGCTTGCCGGCCCTTTGTCGCAATCTGACCGGAACCAGATTTGCCAGCCGTCTTTTGCATGCGCCTCACGAACCCACAGGCGGTCGCCGGGCACTCCATAGGGAGGACGAACGCGAATCGCGTCGGTTGAATACGGAATTTCTCCAATGCCCCAGCGGCATTTGCCTTCATCTTTCCGGTTTGTGCTTTCAATCACGTGCCCGAGGTACTGATGATCCTTTGACGGCTGCGGCTTCACGATCCGCCGCGTCTGTGTTTTCCGCCCGTCGAGGATGGCGCGCACTTGGTCGTCGGTGAATATGATTGGGCGTTCTTTCATGCCATCACCCCAGCGAGTCGCTTGCGCTCGTTCCAGTCGCGGGCAAGTTGCTCTCGGCTCTTTGCCGGCGTCTTCCGCTCAACCTTCGGCGCAAGCAGGTGCCGGTCGCCCATCTCGGCGCGGATACGTTGCAGGTCGCGGTCTAGCTGGTTGGTTTTCGGTGTGACTTGGCACATGGTTTGTCTCCTTGTGGCTGTTGGCCCATCGGGGAGCGCTCGACGCAGGCAAGCGCTCTCGGATGGGCCCGGCAGCGCCGGGCGGGTTGGTGGCTTAAACGAGGTCGTCGGCGGTCTCGGGCTCGAGCTCGTCGAACTCGTCGGCGGCTGCGACGCCACCACCGGCGAAGGCCTCGCCGTCGGCGACGAACTGCACGCCGCGCAGCTGGGCGTTGATGCGCTTGCCGAAACCGTTATCCATCGGCCAGATTTCCACCTGGGCGTTGACGTAGCAGCCGGCGTAGGGACGGCCGTCCGCCTCAGTGAGAGGGGACCGGTCGCGGTCGACCACGGTCGGGCGGGTCTTGCTGCGGGCCGAGACGAAGAGGTTCCCGGCGAAGCCGTCGTAGTCGGCCTTGGTGTCGCCGTCGTGCAGGGCGAGCTTGTCGGCGCTCCGGAGCTTGGTGAGCATCGCGTCGGCTTTGGCGCCCCACTTTTCCTTGGCTGCCGCGGCGAGGGCTTCCTCTACCTTCTTGATGTCCTCGGCGTTATTTTCGGGATCAAGAATCAGGGAGGCTGAATAGGCCGGGGTGTCGTCCTCGTTCATCTTCCCGGGCTTAAACAGGTTCTGCGAGAAGGCGAGACGGGCGTTCTTGAGCATCACTTTCATGGGTCAGTCCTCTTTGAAGTGCTGTGGGTATTGGCGTTTGATCCGTGCCGTGGCCTTGTCGATGGCCTTGGCGCGTGCCTGCGGATCGTCAGGCGTGTTGGGCGTTTGCGCCGCCCGTTGCAGGGCCCGGGCCGCCGCGGTGGGTAGCACCTGGGCGGCTGGCGGTTGCTTCTGGTTCACGACACGTCCTCGAACTCGTGAGCGCTGGCTATGGCGGTGACGGCCGGTCGCGGGTCGTCGGCCGGTGCCAGGGTGGGTTTCCCTTCCGGCTGGTGGATCTGTTCCTCGATGCGCCTCCACCGGCGCGGGTGGCCTTTCAAGAGCTTTGCGATCTGCGTGGGCGTTTGGAGCGTGAGCTTGTACATCTCGTCCTTGCGCAGGCGCATGGCCGCGAGATGCTCCTTGACGGCTTCGGGGTCTTTCCACTGGCGCGCCCCGCGCCGGCCGCGCACGGCCTTGAATCCCGGCAGCTCGTTGCGCTGGGCCCGTTCGAGGGCGGCGCTCCGGACGCTGCGGGCGAAGTCCTCGATCAGGTCGAGGTTCGGGACGATCCGCGCGAGCTGTTCCTCGGTGAGCCGATCGGGATCGGGGGCGGTCGGGCTCTGCCCTGTCAGGTCGTCGAAATCGCCTACCGTCAGCTCGGCGACGTACCGGGCGCGGGCGGCGCAGTCGGCCTTGGCCTTGCAGAACCGGCACTGCGACTCGCCCGGCACCAGCATGGCGCTCTCGCGCTGGGCCTCCTGGGCGGCGATGCGGTAGCCGGCACCGTGGCCGCGCAGGGCCTCGACGCTCAGGGTTTCCTCGCTGACGTGGTCCCGCCGCGGCTGGTGGATGATCGTGCGCACCTCGCGGAAGTCACCCAGCAGGCCGAACTCCTCGAGCGCGCCCAGGGCGTAGAGCCGGAGCTGCGAATTGCCCGGGGCATCGACGCGCACGCCGCGGCCGTACTTGAGGTCGATCACGGTGATGCGGTCGCTGTGCAGGATTACCGTGTCGCTGGTGCCGAAGGACCCGGGCACGTCGATGACGTCGGAGTAGCTGACGCGCTGCTCGACCAGCAGCTCGCCGCCCTCGGCCTCGCGGCGTACCAGGTCGACGTAGCTCTGCACGTAGTCGACGTCGTCCTCGGTCGCTTCGATGCCGTTGAACACCCGGCCGAGGTAGGCCTCGGCGTCGCGCCGTTCGAGCAGGCAGGTGGCAGCCCAGTCGTGGCGCGAGGTGCCCAGCTCGGCATGGGGGCCGGACGTGTCCGGGTAGCCTTCCTCCATGCGTACCGATCCCGGGCAGTTGATCCAGCGGTGCGAGCCGGAGGCCGAGAGCTTGGCGTGGGCCTGGGGGCTGGTGGCTGTCATTACGCCGCCTCCCCTTGGGCCGCGCCGTTGACCCGGTCGATGAATTCGGCCCACTTGTCCTCGGGCAGTTCGGTGGCCTTGGCGACGTCCATATCGCTGAGGATGTCGACGAGCCCGTCGCGGTTGGTCTTGACCAGGGCGAGGGCGGCGGCGCGCACGTCGTCGAGGGTGACGTCGGCCGGGGCGTCCTCGGCGGGCGCCGGCTCTTCCGGGGTTTCGGGAGCGTTAGGTGTGTGCGCGGCCTTCGGCGGGTCGGCGAGGGTCTTGTCCTCGGTGCCAGCCGGCGTGGAGAAGTCGGGCTCGTCGTCGACGGCCTTGGCCTTGCGGTAGGCGTCGGCGCCCAGCGCAGTGATCAGGTCGCGCAGGGCCTGGGTGTTTTCCTGAATGGCGGTTTCGAGTGTCATGCGTTTAGCCTCGTTTGTTGTTGACCTGTGACGCAGACTAAAACACTTGTTTTGGACCTGTCAACAACTCAACAACAAATTTTTTCGAGGTAGACGCAAAAAAGCCCGCACGAGGCGGGCATCAGTTCGTAAAGATTGGCGAGGTGGTGGGGCTAGAGGCCGCCCGGACCGCTCTTGTCGCGGACGCGGCCGATGATGCTGATGTGCTCGTCAGCGAGGGCGGGCGGGACTTCCTCGTCCTCGAATGCTTGATTGTCGCTGCGCAGTACGAGCGTGCCGTCGAGCTTGCGGAACAGGCGTTTGACGCGCAGTTCGTCGCCGTAGCGGATCGCGTAGACGCGGCCGTCCATGATGTGGGCGGGGTCGTTCTCGGCGGTATTCACCAGCACCACGTCACCGTCGTACAAGGTGGGCTCCATGCTCTCGCCGCAGACGCGGAAGCGCCGCAGGTCGTCCGCCTTGAGGTGCTGGCGTTGCATCCACGACAGGCGGTAGGTGGCCGGTTCGCTTTCCTCGACTGTCTCGTAGGCGAACACGGCGCCGTGCCCGCCAGCGAAGGTGATGCGGTACTCGCGCACCTGGACTTCGTCGGGGTCGTCTCCGTCCTCCGGGTGCCGGCCATTGACCGGCTGGCCTTGATCCAGTGCGGGGCACCAGCCGGGTTGGATGTCCCGATAGACAAGATCGGCAACGTCGACGCCGAATGCGGCAGCGATGGGCTTGGCGTGTTCGGACTTCTTGCTATCGCGCGACTCGAGCGCGGCGATCGCGCCCTGGGAGACGGCACCGCCGGTCTTGTCGGACAGCGTCTGCTGCGACCAGCCGTAAGTCTTGCGCAAGGTCCGTATGTTCTTTCCGAGGCTCATGGGTGAGGCCCTTCTATGTGGCAGCTCTTGGCGCAAAGCTAAAACACTAGTTATAGACCGTCAAAGCACAAATGTTGCTGGAAACGAAAACAGTTGTTTTAATGACGTGGTATTTTTGCACTCACCCACGGAGACAACAATGTCTGACAACCAGCCCTTCGCTCTTGCGCGAGCCGTCGATCTTGCCGGCTCCCAGTCAGAGCTAGCCCGCCGAATCGGCGTGGATCAGCCCCACATCTGGAACTGGCTTAACCGCGGCCGAAAACGAGTCCCCGGCGAATACGTCATCCCCATCGAAGAAGCCGTCGGCGGTGCCGTAACCCGCCAGCAACTCCGCCCGGACCTCTACCCGGAGTCGGACGCTTCATCGTGAGTGCCGAGTACCAAGGCGCGACGGATCACGCGGGGGACGCATGGACAAGACCGAATTGATTGACGCGCTGGGGCCGATCCTCGCGCGGGTAAGGACAGACGTTTCGGCGGTGAAGCGTTCGGGCGAGATGGCCTGGACGCGTGACGAGATCACGCCGGCGCGACTGGCCAAGCACCTGAACGGCGGGCCGTACCGCGGTGTCTGCCCGATCCGGGCGGGGGAGTCGACGACGCGGCTCGGGCTGCTGGATCTGGACTCGCACGGCAACGAGACGTCATGGCCGGAGATGACGGCCACGGCCGAGGAGGTCATGGCCGCGCTCAAGGCCCGGGGCGGGGCGCCGGTGGCGTTTCGTTCGTCGGGCGGGGCGGGGATTCATGTCTATCTGCTGTGGGACGAGCCGCAGGACGCCTACTCGGTCCGGATGTTCCTCGCCGATGCACTGACCGCCGTGGGCCTAGAGAACGGTGCCGGTGGCGTGTCGAAGGGGCAGGTTGAGGTGTTCCCGAAGCAGGACGAGGTGCCGGCCGATGGGTTCGGCAACCAGTTCGTGTTGCCCCTGGCTGGCGAGAGCGTCCCGCTGGAACCGCTGCTGGGCCTCGAGCCGCTCGAACGCGAGGACATCACCGGGCTCGACTGGCCCATGTCCGAGCCGGTGGCGCTGCGCGAGCGGCCGGTGCGCGAGTCGTCCGATACGGGCGAGGTGGACTGGGCGCGACTGCGCTCGGCGCTGGCGGCTATCCCGAACGAGGATAGCTCGGAGCTGGACTACGACGAGTGGTGGAAGGTTATCGCTGCGCTGCACTCGGCCGACGACGGCGGGGCGGACAGCTACGAGCTGGCGCACGAGTTTAGCGAGCGCTCGAGCAAGTACGACGCGGCGTTCCTCGACCAGAAGGTGTGGGCGTACCTGCGCGAGGAGCGCGACAGCCGCCTGACGGTGGCGACGATCTACCACCTGGCCGGGGCGCACGGCTGGACCCCGCCGGCAGCCGAGCCGGAGGAGTTCGAGGCGCTGCCGCCGGCCAAGACTCCACCGCTGCCGTCGTTCGACCGGACGAAGGAAGGCCAGATCAAGAACACCCTGCCCAACGTGGTCAAGGCGATCGAGCGGGCGGACTTCTGCAGGTGGCGCGTGCGGCGCGACCGGTTCCGCGAGGAGATCATGCTCGCCCAGGACGGCACGGAGGACTGGCGCACGCTCGAGGATGACGACTACACCGAGATCCGGCTGACGATCGAGCGGCGCGGCTTTAAGCCGGTAAGCCAGGAGATGATGCGCCAGACCGTCTCGCTGATCGCCCGCGAAAACCAGTTCGACTCGGCCATTCACTGGATCGAGCGCCTGTCATGGGACGGCCAGCCGCGCATCGAGCGGTTCCTCGCCGACTACTTCAACGTCAAGCAGACCGACTACCACCAGGCGGTGAGCCTCTACTGGTGGACGGCGCACGCCGGGCGGGTGCTCGAGCCGGGCATCAAGGCCGACATGGCCCCGATCCTCATCAGCAACCAGGGCACACGCAAGTCGTCGGCCCTCGAGGAGATGCTGCCGGATCCGGATTTCTTCTTTGACCTCGATCTCGACGCCAAGGGCGACGACGTGGCGCGGCTGATCCGCGGGCGTCTGCTGGGCGAGATGGGCGAGCTCAAGGGGATGCACTCGCGGGAGGTTGAGCACGTCAAGGCGTTCCTTTCCAAGCGCCACGAGAAGTGGACGCCCAAGTACAAGGAGATCACGGTCACCTTCCCCAGGCGCTGCGTGTTCGTCGGCACCACCAACCAGGTGGAGTTCCTGTCCGACGAGACGGGCGAGCGGCGTTTCCTGCCGGTCGAGGTGGGCGACTCCGACATCCCGGCGATCAAGCGCGATCGCGAGCAGCTATGGGCCGAGGCGCGGGAGGTATTCAAGCGCGACGGGATTCACTGGCAGGAGGCCGAGCGCCTCGGTCGCCAAGTCCATGAACGCCACAAGGTGGTCGACCCGTGGCACGCCCCGATCGTCGAATGGCTCGACGGTGACGCGGACGAGTTCGAGCATCTGGACGCCGCGCCGACCTCGCGCTGGGAGTCGGTATTCACCACGGCCGACGTGCTGCGCGGGGCACTGGACATGGACCCGAAGCACGCACAGAACCGGGACGATAAACGTGTCGCCGCAATTCTTCGCGGATTGGGGTTTGAGAAAGCGCCCCGACGAGTTGGCGGAAGATTGCAAAAAGCGTGGAAGCGGTAGGAAATTGCAAATGAACGAACGCGCAATGTTACCCCTATTCAGGTCTGTTACCCCTCTGTTACCCCTCCAAAGCCGCGAAGGGGTAACACGCATGAGTCGCATGGTGACGGGCTTTGGGCGGTGTGCGAATCGCGGTGTTACCCCTGTTACCCCTATTTCCTTAAAAGTAGCTGTGAATAGAGGGAGGGGGAGGGGGCTAGAGCATTCTCACCCAAACATAGGGCGAAAAGGGGTAACAGGGGTAACACCGACGGCCGAAATAGCCACCAGCGCCCGCCATGCCGTGGTTTCAGGGTGTTACCCCTTTGCCGGATTCAGAGGGGTAACAGCGTTTCGTTGGGGTAACAGTTCGTGCAAAGAATTGCGAACGTGCAGAAGGGAGCGCCTAGCGGCGTTTTTCGTGCTTTCGTCGCTCGAAGAAAAGGACGACGGGCAGGAGCGGCAAGATCGGCCAGAACAGGCCGAGACCAGCAGCTATGAACACGTAGTCCCCCGGGTCGCTGTCTTTTGGGCGCCACCACCCAAGGCGCAGCACCGTGTACGCGACCAACGAAACCAGCAACCACCCTACGTAGTAAATCCGTTCTTCCATATCACTTCCCTTCCCAGGCCTTGCGCCGGGCGTTCTGTCGCAGCGCTTCCTTTTCGCGTTTCTTCTGCTCCTGGTTCAGCCAATCGGCGTCGGGCTTCTTGTCCCGCGGCCGGATCAGGTAGACGACCAGATCCACGAGCAACCAAAGGATCAGGCCGGCGAAGACTATGACGGTGACGAGATCATTCATGGCGGATTTCCTCCTTGATTCGACGGTTCGGCCGCAGCAGCCACCAGGCGACCAGCACGACCACGGCGGTGAGTGGGTCGATCACCATCCAAATCTCTTTGTCGAGATGGACGGGCACGAACGGGTTGAACAGCAGCGCGCCCAGACCAAGCACCCAGGGCAAGGCTTCCGGGCCTTCGAAGTACGCGACGAACGCGCCCCACGCCAGCGCGCCGGTCACGACGATTCGCAGCAACGTGTAGTAGCCGTAGGGCAGCGGGGCGACCGCCAGCACCAGCATGGCCGCAACGATCAGCGCGAGCGGCAGGGGGAACGGGTGTTTCTCGGGCATCCCAGCACCACTTTTCAAATGGACGTACCACCGATTGTAGAGGAGGGAGGGCGATGCATCGCACGATCGGCGTAAATTTGCGCGGGCTGCGCGTTGGGGAGGATCACCCGCACTCGCGGCTGACCGATACGGAGGTGGAGCTGATGCGCCGGCTGCACGAGGACGGCATGAGCTACCCGCAGCTGGCGGACAAGTTCGAGGTCTCCGTGCATTGCGTCGGGCGGATCTGTCGCTACGAGCGACGGGCCCAGCCGGCCGAGCGCGAGAAACGGGTGCACGTGCCTCCGGCATAAGGCGCTTTACTGGCGCGCATGACTACGAAGCGCACCAGCACCAAGACGAAGACCAAGCGTCCACGCGGCGGGCAGACGACGTTTAGCTGGCCGGTGGCCAACAAGATTTGCGACCGGATGGCCAAGGGCGAGACGTTGCGCTCGATCTGTCGCGACAAGGGCATGCCACCGGCCTCGACCGTGCGCCAGTGGTACGTCGACGACCGTCATGGTTTCGCCGCTCACTACGCGCGAGCGAGGGACGCCGGGCTCGATGCGATGGCCGACGAGCTACTCGACATCGCGGACGACGGATCGAACGATTGGGTCGAGAAGAACGACCCGGAAAATCCCGGCTACCGGTTCAACGGCGAGCACCAGCAACGCAGCCGACTGCGCGTTGATACGCGCAAGTGGTATCTCTCCAAGCTCGCGCCGAAGCGATACGGCGACCGCTCGTCGCTCGAGCTGACCGGGGCGAACGGCGGGCCGGTGGCTATCGACGACACGGAACGGGCAACCAAGCTCGCGGGGCTGCTCGCCCTGGCGAACCAGCGCAAGGCGAAACAGGAAGGTAAGGACGGCGAGTCGACTGACGACGAGGGCGAGGCGTGAAGGTCGAAGAAGTCGAGGCGCTGCTGCCCTACCTGACCGAGGCCGAGCGCAAGGAGATCGACAAGCTCCTGGCGCATGCGCCGATCTGGACCCCGCTGCCCGGCCCCCAGACCGATGCGTATCTCTCCGAGGCCGACATCGTGGGTTATGGCGGGGCAGCCGGTGGCGGCAAGACGGACCTTGCGTGCGGCAAGTCGCTCACCCGCCACCAGAAGATCCTTATCCTTCGCCGCGAGGCGACCCAGCTCACCGGCATCATTGACCGATTCACCGAGATCCTCGGCGGGCGCGAGGGATTCAACGGGGCCGAGCGCATCTGGCGCCTCGAGGGCCGACAAATCGAATTCGGCTCGACGCCCAACCTCGATGATTGGAACAAGTACCAGGGCCGGCCACACGACCTGCTGGTCTTCGACGAGGCGGCCAACTTCCTCGAATCCCAAGTCCGCGCGCTGCTCGGCTGGCTGCGCTCGATCGACCCCAAGCAGCACTGCCAGGCGCTGCTCACCTTCAACCCGCCGACCACGGCCGAGGGCCGCTGGATCGTCGACTTCTTCGCCCCGTGGCTGGACCGCAAGCACTCGAACCCCGCCGAGCCGGGCGAGCTGCGCTGGTTTGCAATGATCGACGGCGAGGAGATCGAGGTGCCGACCGGCGAGCCCTTCGAGCACGAGGGCGACACGATCCAGCCGACCAGCCGCACGTTCATCCCGTCGCGCATTGCCGATAACCCGTTCCTGATGGGCACCGGCTACATGTCGACGCTGCAATCCCTGCCCGAGCCGCTGCGCAGCCAGATGCTGCACGGCGACTTCCAGGCGGGCATGGAAGACGACCCGTGGCAGGTGATCCCCACCGCGTGGGTCGAGGCGGCACAAGCGCGCTGGGAGAAGCCCAACAAGATCGAGCCGATGGATTCTCTCGGCGTGGACGTGGCGCGAGGCGGGCGCGACCAGACGATCATCGCCCGCCGGCACGGCATGTGGTTTGACGAGCCGCTCGAGTACGCCGGCAAGGCCACGCCCGACGGCCCATCGGTAGCCGGTCTGACCATCGCCGCCAAGCGTGATGACGCGGTGATTCATATCGACGTGATCGGTGTGGGCTCGTCACCCTACGACTTCCTGCACGACACGAATCAGCAAGTGGTGGGCGTCAATGTCGCCGAGTCACCCACCAGCACGGACAAGTCGGGCCGGTTGCGCTTCCGCAATCTGCGCTCCGAGCTGTGGTGGAAGTTCCGCGAGGCGCTGGACCCGGCGAACAATACCGGCATTGCGCTGCCGCCATCGCGTGAGCTGCTCGCGGATCTGTGCGCACCGACGTGGTCGCTGTCCGGCTCGACCATCCAGGTGGAAAGCCGCGAGGAGATCGTCAAGCGCCTCGGCCGGTCGCCAGACTTTGCTAGTGCCTACGTGCTCGCCCTGCTCGACACGCCCAAGCGCAGCGTGATCGCCTCGATGGGCCACCAACCCAGCACCCAGGACTACGACCCGTACGGCTGATGGTGCACGTACCGCGCAACCCCTGCGCGAGACTCGCCGGCATGAGCACTGCGATCCGATCTTGCCGCGTGGCGGACATCGAGCAAGCGCCGACCATCGACGCGCTGGTGGCCGAGTACGTCGAGGAGGCCGGCGTCCCGGAGATGGGCCCGGCCAACCCGCAGTGGGAGCAGTATCGCCAGCTCGAGGCCGCCGGGCACCTGCACTGCTTCGGCGCGTGGGACGACGAGACGCTGGTCGGCATGTGCTTCGTGCTGATCTCGTCCGTGCCGCACTTCGGCGTTCCGTTCGCCTCGCTCGAGACGTTTTTCGTTACCAAGTCGCACCGTGCCGGCGGGATCGGGCTGCGCCTGTTGCGCACCGCCGAGGGGCTGGCGCGCCACTACGGGCTCAAGCACGTCATGGCGACCGCGCCGGCGGAAAGCGCGCTGTCCGTCGTGCTGCCACGGCGCGGCTACCGCGAGTCGAATCGCGTTTATCTGCGGGTGCTCGACGATGAATGAGCTGGCAGCCGCGGACCTCAAGCCCCTCGACTCGTCGGCCCTGGCCTCGACGCGGGAGATCGAGGGCGCACTCGCGGACATGCCGCAGCTCGACCTGCAGACCGACCACTTGCTGCACGCCGGCATGTACGCGCGGACGCTGCATATGCCCGCCGGCGCGATCGTCACCGGCGCGCTGACCCGATGCGGCACGGTCCTGGTGATTCAGGGCCATTGCTGGCTGCACACCGGGTCGGATGCGATCGAGGTCAACGGATACCGCGTGTTGTCCGGCCTGGCCGGGCGCAAGAGCATTTGCCGGACCCTCACGGATACCAAGGCAACGATGCTTTTCCCGACACAAGCGACTTCGGTGGCCGAAGCCGAAGCCGAGTTCACAGACGAAGCGGACCGGTTGATGTCCCGCAGAGCCTTAGAGGTGAAATCATGAGTGGAGCAATCACGGCCGTGGCATCGGTCGCCGTTAGCGCGTACTCCGCCTACTCGTCGAAGCAAGCGGCGGGCGATCAGAAGGACGCCGCGCAGAAAGCGCGGGAGCAAGCGAAGCAGCGGACCGCCGCCGCCGAGAAGCAGGCGACGGCGATGGAGCAGCAGGCCGTACAGGCGGAGCGCGCAGCGACCCAGCGGTCGAAGGCTTCCGAGGAGCGCGCGAACCGTGCGCGGCAGCGGAGCGCGAACGCCAGCGGCTCGAGTTCCGGGGCGCGCCAGATGGCCAAGGCCGGCACCGGCAGCACCATGCTGACCGGGCCGCAGGGCGTGGAGCAGGACAAGCTGAATCTCGGCAAGAAGTCGCTGCTGGGGGAATGACGTGAGCGACGAGCAACAGCGCGACCGCATCAACGCCCGCTGGGGCGCGCTCAAGAACGAGCGGTCCAGCTGGGTCGACCACTGGCGCGACATCAGCGAGCACCTACTGCCGCGGTCGGGGCGCTTCTTCGTGTCCGATCGCAACCGGGGCGACCCGCGCCACAACAAGATTTACGACAACACCGGCACGCTGGCGCTGCGCGTGCTGGCGGCTGGAATGATGGCCGGCATGACCAGCCCGGCGCGGCCGTGGTTCCGGCTGACCACCTCGATCCCCGAGCTCGACGAGTCGGCCGAGGTCAAGAAGTGGCTCGCCGACGTCACGCGCCTGATGCAGATGGTATTCGCCAAGTCGAACACCTACCGGGCGCTCCACTCGATGTACGAGGAGATGGGCACGTTCGGCACGGCGTCGAGCGTCATGCAGCCGGACTTCCAGAGCATTCTCCACCACCACACGCTCACCGCCGGCGAGTACGCCATCGCCGCCAGCGACAAGGGCCGCGTCGATACGCTCTATCGCGAGTTCCAGATGACCGTGGCGCAGATGGTTGGGCAGTTCGGCAAGGAGAACGTGAGCCCGACCGTGCGTGGCATGTACGACCAGGGCAAGCTCGACGGGTGGGTAACCGTGCTCCATGCCATCGAGCCGCGCGCCCACCGCGACCCGAACAAGCGCGACGACAAGAACATGCCGTGGCGTAGCGTCTACCTCGAGGCGGGGCAGAACGACGAATCGCCCCTGCGCGAATCCGGCTACCGCGACTTCCCCGTGCTCTCACCGCGCTGGGCGATCACCGGCGGCGACATCTACGGCAACAGCCCGGGCATGGAAGCGCTGGGGGATCTCAAGCAGCTGCAGCACGAGCAACTGCGCAAGGCCCAGGGCATCGACTACCAGACCAAGCCGCCCCTGCAGGTGCCCACGTCGATGAAGAACCGCGACGTCAATACCCTGCCCGGCGGCGTGACCTTCGTGGATGCGGCCAACCCGAACGGCGGCATCCGCACCTCGTGGGAGGTCAATCTCGACCTCAACTACCTGCTCGAGGACATCCGGGACGTGCGCGGCCGGATCAAGAGCGCCTTCTACGCCGACTTGTTCCTGATGCTGGCCAACGGCCAGAACCCGCAGATGACCGCCACCGAGGTCGCCGAGCGCCACGAGGAAAAGCTCCTGATGATCGGCCCGGTGCTCGAGCGGATGCACAACGAGATCCTCGACCCGCTGATCGAGAACACATTCGCGCGCATGGTCGAGGCCGACATCGTGCCCGAGCCGCCCGAAGCGATGCAGGGCATGGAGCTCAACGTCGATTACGTCTCGATGCTCGCCCAGGCGCAGCGCGCCATCGCCACCAATTCCGTGGATCGCTACGTCGGCAACCTCGGCGCCATCGCGCAGATGAAGCCCGACGTGCTCGACAAGTTCGACGCCGACCAGTGGGTCGATGCCTACAGCGACATGCTCGGCATCGACCCCGACCTGATCGTCCCGAACGACAAGGTCGCGCTGATCCGCAAGCAGCGGGCCGAGGCACAGCAGCAGGCCCAGCAGCAGGAGGCGATGGCGCAAGGTGCAGACACCGCGCAGAAGCTCGCCAGCGCCGACACCGAGGGCAAGAACGCACTGACCGACGTGACCCGCGCGTTCAGCGGGTACACCTGATGGTGCACGTACCAACGGCAAGTGCCGATAGGTTAGCCGCATGAGCGAGTTCGACCCGACGGACATTCCGGCACAGGACCGGGATCAGCGCGACAAGGAATTGCGCGGTCGACTCGCCCGCGAGACCGAGGACGCGGATCTCAAGTGGCTGATGGAAAGCCGCCAAGGGCGACGGATCGCCTGGCGGATACTCGACCGGGCCGGCGTGTTCCGGCTGTCGTTCGACACCGAGCCGCTGGTGATGGCGTTCCGCGAGGGCGCACGCAACGAGGGGCTGCGGGTACTGGCCCGCATCCACGAGCTGTGCCCCGACCGCTACCCCCAAATGATGAGGGAGATGACCGATGACGACCGAGACACTGATGACCGAACCGGCTGACGAAGCGGCGACCACCGAAGGTGCCGAAGGCCAGCCGCCGGCAGAAGGTCAGCAGCCCACCGGCGACGAGCAGGGCGGCAAAGACGATGCCGCGACCGTCGAATCCGACCAGGGCGGCGACAAGGCCGAGGGCGAAGAAGGCGAGGGCAAGGACGGCAAGAAGGACGACGAGAAGTCCGAAGGCCCGCCGGAACAGTACGAGTTCGAGGCCCCCGAGGGCGTCGAGTACGACGACAAGGTCATCGAGGCCTACTCCGAGACCGCCCGCGAGCTCGGCCTGTCGCAGGAAGACGCGCAGAAGCTGCTCGACGGCGTAACGCCGGTGATGAACCAGCGCACCGCCGAGCGGCTGGACGCGGCCCGCGCCGAGTGGACCGAATCGGCACAGAAGGACGAGGAGTTCGGCGGCGAGAAGCTGCAGGAGAACCTCGCCGTGGCCAAGACGGCCCTCGACCAGTTCGGCACGCCCGAGCTGCAGTCACTGCTCAACGAGTCGGGGCTGGGCAGCCACCCCGAGATGATCCGCGCTTTCTACCGGGCCGGTAAGGCCATGAGCGAGGATCAATTCGTCAACGGACAGACCCGCAGCGCCCAGGGCGGCGATGCGCGAAGCCTGTACTCAGCATCCAACATGAACCCGTGAGGAACTGAACGATGGGTACTTTGAAAACGACCAACCCAACCCTGGCCGATCTCGCCGCCCGCATGACGGAGGACGGCAAGATTGATCCGCAGATCGTCGAAATGCTCAACGAGACGAACGAAGTCTTGGAGGACATGACGTTCATCGAAGCCAACTCCTTCACCGAGCACAAGACCACCGTGCGCTCCGGCCTGCCGACCGGCACCTGGCGCAAGCTCAACTACGGCGTGCAGCCCGAGAAGTCGCAGACCGTACCGGTCAAGGACACCATGGGCATGCTCGAGACGTATGCCGAGGTGGACAAGGCGCTCGCCGATCTCAACGGCAACTCGGCCGCCTGGCGCATGAGCGAGGACCGCGCGTTCCTCGAGGGCCTGAACCAGACCATGGCGACGACCCTGTTCTACGGCGATTCCTCGCAGGACCCGGAAAAGTTCATGGGCCTCGCCCCGCGCTACTCCGACAAGAGCGCGGAGAACGGCGAGAACATCATCGACGCCCAAGGCATTGGCAGCGACAACGCCAGCATCTGGCTGGTGGTGTGGGGTCCGAATACCTGCCACGGCATCTACCCGAAGGGCTCGCAGGCTGGCCTGAACCACCGCGACCTGGGTGAGGAAACCCTGTCGGACACCAACGGCGGCCGCTACCAGGGCTACCGCAGCCACTACAAGTGGGACAACGGCCTGACCCTGCGCGATTGGCGCTACGTGGTCCGTGTCGCGAACATCGACATTTCCGACCTGACCAAGGACGCGAGCGGCGGTGCAGACATCATTGATTTGATGTCGCAGGCGCTCGAGCTGATCCCGAACCTCGGCATGGGCCGCCCGGTGTTCTACATGCCGCGCAAGATCCGCAGCGTGCTGCGCCGGCAGATCACCAACAAGGTCGCGGCGTCCACCCTGACCATGGATGAGATCGCCGGCAAGAAGGTCGTCGCGTTCGACGGCGTACCGTGCCGCCGTACCGATGCCCTGCTGCTCACCGAGGACCAGGTCTCCTGATCGGCCCCCGACACTAGAGGAATAGCGACATGATTATCGACAAGGCACTCCAAGTCTCGGACGCGCAGGCGGTCACCTCGACCGCCCCGTCCACCGACGTGGTCGATTTCGGCCAGGCCAATCCGAACCCGGGCAACGGCGCGCAGGCGACCTACATGGTCGTCACCGTCGACGAAGCCGCGGCCGCCACCGGCGCCGCGACCGTGCAGATGGCCGTGCAGGACTCGGCCGACAACAGCGCGTGGGAAGACGTGGCGCTGACCAAGGCCATCGGCAAGGCGGATCTCGCCGCGGGCGAGCAGATCGTCATCCCGATGCCGGTCGGCCTGCGCCGCTACGCGCGCGTCAACTACACCGTGGGCACCGGCCCGCTGACCGCCGGCAAGTTCTCCGCACAGATCGTCACCGGCGTGCAGAAGAACGACCCGCAGCCGAACAGCCCGAACATCGCGTAAGGAGTGACTCGGAATGAGTGAACAAGCGATCGAAGCGGAGATTCAGGACAAGGGGCTCAACGCCCCGCGCCTGAACCCCGAACACATCGACTCGACCATCGTGGCCGAGGACTACCACCGCTTTCCGGGCACGACTTCATGGGGGTAAGCGATGAAGGTTGAAGCAATCAAGACCGGCTACTTCGGCAAGCTCCGCGAGCCGGGCGACGTCTTCGAGGTGCCGAGTGGTGCCAAGGCTTCCTGGTTCACGCCGGTCAAGGGCAGCAAGCCCGCCGGCGGCCAGCAGGCCCCGAAGGAACAGGCCGGGGACGCCAAGCAGGCGTAACCGGGCGGACCGCGCTTTCCGTGGCGGCGTGACCATTCAGGGGCCTTGTGCCCCTGTTTTTTCGTGAGGCACTGACATGGCATCTGAAGTCGATCTGTGCAATCTGGCGCTGGCCCGCCTGGGCGATCCGGCGACCGTTTCCAGCATCAACCCGCCCGAGGGCTCCGCGCAGGCCGAGCACTGCGCGCGGTTCTACCCCATCGCCCGCGATGCAGTGCTCGAGGCCCACCCGTGGCGCTTTGCTTCCCGGCGCGTGGCACTGGCACCGCTCGACGTCGAGAGCTGGGGGTGGAGCTTTGCTTACGGCCTGCCGAACGACGCGCTCGTCAGCCTCGCCGTGCTGGCGCCGGGCACCACCAACGACGCCGAGACGCAGGACTTCGACATCGAGTCGACCGCCAGCGGCGCGCGGGTGCTCTACACCAACCAGGACGACGCCACGCTGCGCTACGTCGCCCGCGTCACCGACACCACCCGGTTCTCGCCGGGATTCAACGAAGCGCTGTCGTGGCTGCTCGCCTCCTATCTGGCCGGGCCGATGATCAAGGGCGACGACGGCGCGCAAATGGCCAAGGCGGCCTACCAGCAATACGCGTTCGTCGTCTCGCAGGCCAAGGTGACCGACGCCAATCAACAGCAGGTCAAGCCAGACCACACGCCGGCGTGGATCTCCGGGAGGTAAGCCATGGGCACCGTGCGCACATTCCAGCAGGCATTCGTCGGGGGCGAGATCAGTCCGGAGATGTTCGGACGCATCGACGATGCCAAGTACCAGAGCGGCCTCGCCCTGTGCCGCAACTTCGTGACCAAGCCACACGGCCCGGCCGAGAACCGCGCCGGGTTTCAGTTCGTGCGCGAGGTCAAGGACTCGACCAAGGCCGTGCGGCTGATCCCGTTCACCTACTCGACCACCCAGACCATGGTAATCGAGCTGGGCGCGGGCTACTTCCGCTTCCACACGCAGGGCGCGACCCTGCTCGACGGCGCGGTGCCCTACGAGATCGCCAACCCGTATGCCGAGGCGGATCTGTTCGACATCCATTTCGTGCAGTCGGCCGACGTGCTAACGCTGGTGCATCCGAACTACGCGCCGCGCGAGCTGCGCCGCCTGGGCGCGACCAACTGGCAGCTGACGACCATCTCCTTCGGCTCGTCGATCTCGGCCCCGGGCGGCGTGACCGCCACGACCGCGGGCACCACCGAGACGAAGTACGACTACACCTACGTCGTCACCTCGATCGAGTCCGAGGGCGTGATCGAATCCGGGTCGTCTGCCGAGGCTACCGTCACGTCGAACCTGCTTGTCACCGGCGCGACCAACACCATTTCGTGGACGGCCGTCACCGGCGCATCGCGCTACAACGTCTACAAGCTGCAGGGCGGGCTGTTCGGCTACATCGGCCAGACCGACGGCACGTCGATCGTGGACGAAAACATTGCCCCGGACCTGTCGAAAACCCCGCCGATCCACGACAGCGCGTTCAACAGCGCCGACAACTACCCGGCGGCCGTGTCCTACTTCGAGCAGCGCCGCTGCCTGGCCGGGACCACCAACCAGCCGCAGAACATCTGGATGACCAAGAGCGGTACCGAGTCGGACATGAGCTATTCGCTCCCGACCCGCGACGACGACCGCATCGCCTTCCGCGTGGCCGCGCGCGAGGCGAACACCATCCGCCACATCGTGCCGTTGTCCGAGCTTGTTCTGCTCACCAGCTCAGCCGAGTGGCGGGTTACCTCGCTCAACAGTGACGCAATCACGCCCACGACCATCAGTGTCCGGCCACAGTCCTACGTCGGCGCGTCGAACGTCCAGCCGGTAATCATCAACAACACGCTTCTCTACGGCGCGGCGCGTGGCGGGCACGTGCGCGAGCTGGCCTATAACTGGCAGGCCGGCGGTTTCATCACCGGCGACCTCTCCTTGCGCGCGCCGCACCTGTTCGACACCCACGACATCGAGGACATCGCCTACGCCAAGTCACCGTACCCGGTCGTGTGGTTCGTCTCGAGCGCCGGCAACCTGCTCGGCCTGACCTACGTCCCCGAGCAGAAGGTGGGCGCGTGGCACCGGCACGACACCGACGGCGTGTTCGAGTCCTGCACCACCGTGGCCGAGGGCAACGAGGACGTGCTGTACGTCATCGTGCGCCGCACCATTGGTGGCACAGAGAAGCGTTACGTCGAACGACTCGCCAGCCGGCAGTTCACCAACCAGGAGGACGGCTTTTTCGTCGACTCCGGCCTGACCTACGACGGCGTGCCGGCCGACCAGATCAGCGGTCTGGATCACCTCGAAGGGAAGACCGTGAGCATCCTCGCCGACGGCGCGGTGCATCCGCAGCGCACGGTCAGCGGCGGGGCGGTGACCCTCGACTTCGAGGCGAGCAAGGTCCACGTCGGCCTGCCGATCGAGGCGGACATCGAGACCCTGCCGCTGGCGCTGCAACTGCGCGACGGTAGCTACGGGCAGGGCCACGTCAAGAACGTCAACAAGGTGTGGCTGCGCGTCTACCGCTCGTCGGGGATCTTCGTCGGGCCGACCGCCGACCAGCTCACCGAGGCCAAGCAGCGCACCAATGAGCCCTACGGCTCCCCGCCGGCGCTCAAGACCGACGAGATCGAGATGACGCTCGACCCACGATGGGCGCAGGGCGGCCAAGTGTTCGTCCGCCAGGCCGACCCGCTACCGCTCACGCTCAACAGCATCTCGTCCGAGGTGGCGCTCGGCGGGTGACCGGTGCACGTACCGCAGGCATGAGGGGGTACGTTCGTCGCATCACTCCCGGGGGCGCGCAATGGGACTAAATCCAGGACAACTATCGACCATCTCGACGCTTGGCGGGACATTTTCGAGTGCCGTCGGCAGCTACTACGGCGCGAAGTCGCAGCAGACCAATCTTGATCTGCAGGCCGATCTCGCCGGCGTCAACGCTCGCATTTCCGAACTGGGCGCGCAGTCCGTACTGCGCCAGGGCCAGCGCGAGGTCGGCCGCGTCACCATGCAGGCCGGGCAGCTCAAGAGCCGCCAGCGCGCCAGCATGGCCGCCAATGGCGTGGACCTCAACGAGGGCAGCGCCGCCGAGCTACAGGATTCCACGGACATCATGAAGGAAATCGACGCGGCAACCGTCGAGGCCAACTCCATCCGCAGCGCGTGGGGCTACCGGACGCAGGGCGTCAGCTACCAGAACCAGGCACTCGGCGCTCGGACGACCTCGAGCGCCATCAGCCCGTTCGGCAGCGCGGCCACGTCCCTGATTGGCGGGGCGACCAAGGCCGCCGCCGGCTGGTACGACTACACGCGCACGCGGGAGGGCTGATCCATGCCGCGCGTCCCGACATACGACCGATTCCAGGCCCGGCCGAACACCCTCCCGCAGCCGCGCATCGCCGCGCCCAACATGCCCGACGTGGCCGGCAAGCAGGCCCAGCAGACGGGCCAGGCGGTCACCCGCGCCGGGCAGACGGCCAACAAGATCGCCGTCCAGCAGCAGCGCGAGGCCAACCAGCTGCGCGTGGACGACGCCCTCAACGCTGCCAAGGAAGAAGCGCTGCGCCTGACCTACGACAAGGAGCAGGGCTTTACCAATCTGCGCGGGATCAACGCGCTCGATCGGCCGGACGGCAAGCCGCTGGCCGAGGAGTACGGCGAGACGCTGCAAAAGCGCGTCGACGAGATCGCCGGCGGGCTGGGCAACGGCGCGCAGCGTCAAGCCTTCCAGCAGAACGCGAGCGACATCCTCACGTCGTTCCGTGGGCAGGCGATCCGCCACGAATCCAACGAATACCGCACCTACGCGGAATCCGTCTCCGAGGGCGTGCAGGCCACGGCCATGCGCGACATCGCGCTCAACTGGAACAATCCCGACGCGGTGCAGTCCGGCATCGACCGGATCGGGGCCGAGGTCTACCGGCAAGCCAACCTGTTCGGCAAGAGCGCCGAGTGGCAAGAGGCGCAGGTCCGCGAGATGACCAGCACCGCCCACCGCCAGGCGCTGACCGCCGCGCTCGAGCAGAACGACCCGATGTACGCCGAGGCCTACTTGCGCCGGCACAGCGGCGAGATGAACGCCGACGACATCCTCGCCGTGCGCGGGCACATCACCAAGGCAGTGGACGCCGAGGTGGCCGTGGGCGCGGTGCAGGAAACCATGCAGCGATACAGCGGGCGCATCGCCCCGAGCCAGACCGAGCGGGCGTTTAACGTCGCCGTCGGCACTGAATCGAACGGCCGACAATTCGACGCGAACGGCGCGCCGCTGGAAAGCTCGGCCGGGGCCATCGGCATCGCCCAGGTCATGCCCGCCACCGCGCCCGAGGCCGCCGAGCTCGCCGGTCTGCAATGGGACGAAGAGAAGTACCGCAACGACGCGGACTATAACCGAGCCATCGGCCTGGCCTACTTCCAGAAGCAGCTGCAGGAGAACGACGGCCATCTCGCCAAGGCCTACGCCGCCTACAACGCGGGACCGGGCCGACTGCAGACGGCCGTCGCCAACGAGGAGAACAATCGCGAGGCCGGCGGCACGCTCAACTGGCTCGACTTCATGCCCGAGGAAACGCAGGCCTACGTCGAGAAGAACATGCGCGAGTACGAGCAGGGCAAGGGCAAGCCCCGTCGGCCTAGCCTCGCCGAGATGGAGCGCAACCTGCGCGAAGACCCGCGGCTAGCGCGCAACCCGCAGCGCCTCAAGATGGCCCGCGAGGAACTGGAATACCGCTTTGAGCGCCAGACCGAAGCCATCAAGCAACGCGAGGATTCGCTGGTGGCCGACGCCATGCGCGGCGTCCAGGAGAACGGCGGGCGCTACTCGGCCCTGCCGGCTGGCCTGCGCAACGAACTGCCGCCCGGGCGCGTCGGCAAGGTCATCGACTTCGCCAAGAAGATCGCCAAGGGCGACGACAGCACCAACCTGTGGCTCTACAACCGACTGGCCGCCGATCCCAAGGCCCTGGCCGAGATGGGCGGCGACGAGTTCTATGCCCTGCGCGATGGCCTGTCCGAGTCGGATTTCAAGCACTTCGCCAAGGAGCGCGCCAAGGCGATCGAATCCAAGCAGGACGGCACCGATAGTCCGTTCAGCGATGCCGGCACGCTCACCCAGCAGCTATCCGACGCGACCAAGCGCGCCGGCTATGACGCCGAGACCCGCGCCGGTTTCCAGTACGTCGCCCGACAGGAGATCCAGCGCGTCCAGCGCGAGCAGGACAAGGAACTCCCATTCGAGGAACGCCAGAAGATCATCGACCGGCTCCTGCTCGAGGGCGAGGTGATCGGCGGGGGCTTCATGCACAACCCGGACAAGACGTATTACGAGGTGGTTGGCACCGAGGACGCAGAAGCGTTCCGGCCGGAGGTGCCGGACACCGAGCGCGCCGCCATCGAGGCTTCGCTCGAACGCAACAACATGGCCGTGACCGACGCGGCCGTGGTCGAAGTCTACAAACGCAAGATGGGCCTATGAGCGAATACGACGACATCGTGCGCGGCATGGTCGCGCCCACCACGGAGGGCGGCGCCCGGGACACGCCCGAGGCCGAGGGCGGCAACGACTACGACGGCATCGCGGCACAGCTCCGCAAGGAGCAGACCGGCCGGGCGCGCGTGGCGCTGGGCACGGCGCTCGACACCAACCCCGACGAGGCCGCGCGCGGTGCGGCCCTGGCGAAAAAGGCCGGGCTGCCGCTGGACGTGGTCGAGCGCAACCGCCCGGAGATCGAGCGCAAGACCAAGGCCGAGGAATACGACGCGCTGCTCGAGTCCAGCCCCAAGCTGCGCGAGAAGTTCGCCGCCGACCCGGAGCTGGCCAAGCAGGCGCACGACGACGTGGAGAACCTCGCCTGGTGGGAAAAGAGCGGGCGCATTTCCACGTCGATGGCCGAGCCGGGCATCCGCAACAAGGCCGGGGAAAGCAACCCGCGCGAATTGAAGGCGGCGGGGGGCGGCGCGACGCTGGCGACGCTGGGGATCGCCGAGTCGGAATGGCGCACGCCCGAGTCGATCACCCGCGGTTTCGAGTTCCTGTCCGAGACCGTTGAGCGCACCGGCCTGCCGCGCATGCTCAACCCGATGCGCGGGGCCGAGACCATCAGCCGCGCAATCTCCGAGGGCGTGCCGGTTCCGGGCACGGACCTACGCACCTACGGCGCCACGGATGCCGCCGACGCGATCGGCGACGCCACCGGCATGCTGGCCGAAGATCCTGAGACCTTCGGCGACACGTTCGCCCGGCTCCAAGAGAAGGGCCATCTCGCCGACGAAGCCCTGGCCGAAGCCCTCAAGGGGGACACCGAGAAACTGCAACAGGTACTGACCGATCCCGAGGCATGGGCCGGGTTCATCGGGCGAGCCGCGCCGTCGCTCTACATGGCCTACAAGTCCGACGGCTCGATCCCGTTCCTCGCGTGGCTGGAATCCATGGAAGTGGCCAACGACGCGGCCGACTTCGAGGAGCGCACCGGTCAGTCAATCGCACCGGAGAAGTTCGTCCAGGCGCAGGCGCAAGTCGCCCTGATCAACGCCTTCCTCGAGCGCACCGGTCTCGAGAAGATCATGGCCGGCAAGGGCGGGCCGCTCACCTCGTTCATGCGTGGCGCGGTCGGCGAGGGCAGCACCGAGGGCCTGCAGGCGCTCAACACCAACGCGGCAATCTTCGCTGCCTACGACGATCAGAAGTCGCCCTCCGAGGGCGTGCTCGGCGGGATCATGGGCGGCGCGGGCACCGGCGGCGTGGCTGGCGGCGTCGAGGGCACGGTGCGTCGGGCCGTCGAGCGCAATGCCAAGGCCGACGAGGCCCAGCGCACCGGCGAGACCATCGACCAGGTGGCCGAGAACGCCCGCGCCTCCAAGCTGCGCGAGCGCAACCCGGACGCCTTCGAGGAATACGCCGCCGAGGCCACGGCCGACGGCCCCGTGCAGGACGTCTACATCGACGCCCGCAAGTTCTCCGAATTCTTCCAGTCCCAGGGCATCGACCCGGCGCAGATTGCCGAGGACATGCCCAGCGTGCGCGAGCAACTGGCCGAGGCCGAGGCCACCGGCGGCGATCTCAAGATCCCGCTCGCCGAGTACGCCACGCGCATTGCCGCAACCGACTACCACGACGGGCTGCGCGATCTCGCACGGTTCAACCCCGAGGACATGAGCCCGGCCGAGGCCGCCGAGTGGCAGGAGACGCAGGGCGAGACATTCCAGCGCGAGGCGCAGGAGATTCTGGATCGCCGCATCGACGACGACGCGTCCCAGCAATCCGCCCGGCGGGTCGAGGACACCGTCCGCCAGCAGATCATCGAGACCGGCCGCTTCACCAAGGACGTGGCCGACAAGTACGCCAGCCTGCACGGCGCGTTCGCCACCACCATGGCCGACCGCCTCGGCATCCAGCCGGCGGAAGTCTACGAACGCTACGGCCTGCAAGTGCGCGCCGAAGGCCTGCAGATGGACGGGGCACAGTACGATCAGGGCACCACGCTCGACGACGTCAAGGCCACCGCCCAAGAGGCCGGGGTCGATGTCGCCGTGCGCGAGCGCGATGACGTGATCACCCTCGACAAGATCGTCGTCCCCGAGGACGGCCGAGGGCAGGGCACCGGCACGCAAACCATGCAGGCGCTGGTCGACTACGCCGACGCCCAGGGCAAGGCGATCGCCCTCACGCCCACCGATGATTTCGGCGGCAACGCCAAGCGGCTGCGCGACTTCTACAAGCGCTTCGGCTTCGCCGAGAACAAGGGCGCCGACAAAGCGTATTCCGTCAGCGAGTCGATGCTGCGCATGCCGCAGGATTCGGACCTGACGCTCTACCAGAACGAAGGCGGCAAGCGCGCAAAGATCCAATTCCCCACCGACCTGACCGAGGCCCCCAGCGTTATCTCGCTGCTCGAACGTGCGGATTTATCCTCGTTCCTCCACGAATCCGGGCATTTCTTCTTTGAAGTGATGACCGACATGGCCGCGCAGCCGGATGCCCCGGCGCAGATTCAGCAGGACGTGCAGACGCTGCTCGACTGGTACGGCATTGACAGCCTCGAGACGTGGCAGCAGATGACGCCGGATGCCCGGCGCGAGTACCACGAGCAATTTGCTCGGGGCTTCGAGGCCTACCTGCTCGAGGGCAACGCGCCCAGCGTCGAGATGCAGGGCCTGTTCCAGCGGTTCCGCGCGTGGCTGGTGGCCGTCTACAAGAACCTGCGTAATCTGGATGTCGAGCTGACCGACGAGGTGCGCGGGGTGTTCGACCGGATGCTCGCCACCGACGAGCAGATCGAGGCCGCGCAAGCGTCGATGAACCTGCGGCCGATGTTCCGCTCGGCCGACGAGGCGGGCATGACCGAGGCCGAGTTCGCCGAGTACCAGGCGCGCCACCGCGAGGCGATCGACGAGGCCACCGAGACCCTGCAAGAGCGCAGCCTGCGCGACATGCAATGGCTCGCCAACGCCAAGAGCCGCAAGCTCAAGGAGCTGCAGCGCGAGGCGAAGACCAAGCGCAAGGCAGTGCGCGCCGAGGTGGCCGACGAGGTCGCCCACCGGCCGGTCTATGCCGCCGAGGAATTCCTGCGCCGGGGCATCGTCGAGGGGCCGGACGGCGAGCGCATCGATATCCCGTCCGGTAACAAGCTCGCCATCCCCGCCATGCGCGAGATGTACGGCGAGGAGGATGCGCCGCGTTCCGACCCCGATGCCGTCGACCCGGCGCTCGACGACCTGCCCACGGCCATTGCCAAGCTCGGCGGGCTCGACCGCGAGGCGGCCAGTGCCGAGGGCATCGACCCGGCCCATTGGCAGGGCCGCGCGGCCAGCACCGAGAACCAGCCGGTATCCGGCAGGCGTGTGTTCCGCAAGGAGGGCGGCCGGGCCTTCGACAGCATGGCCGAGGCGCTGGCGCAGTACGGCTATCTCGACGAGGAAGCCACGCCCAACGCCCTGCTCGACAAGCTCAACGCCTCCCTGCGCGGCGAGGAGGTCTATTCCTCGCGCGCGGACTTCGATGCGATCTACGGGGTGCCGGGCGCCGATCTCGTCGACGCACCGGACTGGCGGTCGCTGGGCTACGGCAAGTACGGCATGTTGGCCGGCACCGGGGTGGACCCGGAAGTCGCCGCCGGCTGGTTCGGCTTTACCTCGGCCGACGAGATGGTGCGCACCCTGGTCGACGCCGAGCCGCGCCGCGAGGTGATCGAGGCCGAGACCGACCTGCGCATGCTGGAACGCTACGGCGATCTCGCCGACCCGCAGGCAATGGAGCGCGCCGCCGAGGCGGCCATCCACAACGACGCCCGCGCGCGCTTCGCCGCCACCGAGCTGAACTACCTTAACCGCGCCGCCGGCCGGGGTCGCGTCAACACGCAAGCGGCCAAGGCGTTCGCCGAGCGGTTCATCGCCGGCCAGCGCGTGCGCGAGATCAAGCCCAGCCGCTGGCAGTCGGCCGAGGCCCGCGCCGCGCGTGAATCCGACAAGGCCCGCCGCCAGGGTGACCTGCCGGCCGCCGCCCGTGCCAAGCAGGATCAGGTGGTGCAGGGCTACACGGTCCGGGCCGCACAGGATGCGGTGACCGAGATCGACAAGATGGTCAACTACCTCAAGAAGTTCGAGCGCGAGGGCGTGCGCAAAAACCTGCGCGGTGATTTCGTCGGCCAGATGGACGCGCTACTCGCTCGCTTCGACCTTCGCAAGGGGCAAAGCCTCAAGGCCATCGACCAGCGCCAGAACCTGCGCGAGTGGATCGAGTCATTCAGCCAGGAGAACGCGGCCATCGCCCCGGAGATCGACGAACGGATGCTCGACGAGGCGTACCGCAAGCACTACAAGGATATGACGCTCGACGAGCTGCGCGGTTTGCGCGACACCGTGCGGCAGCTCGAGCAACTGGCGCGGCGCGAACAGAAGATGTACCTCGAGAGCCGCCAGCAGACGTTCAACGAGGAGAAGGGCGCGATCCTCGACGAGCTGCGCAACGCCCACCCTGAAGCGTTCGATGCCGACGGCGAGCCGCGCGGGTTTGAAAAGTCCTACGTGCCGAAGTTCGGCGAGCGCTGGAAGCGGCTCAAGCAGAAGGGTTCGGCCGAGTTCATCAACGTCGAGACGCTGGTGCAGCTGGTCACCGTCGGCAAGTTCGGCCAACTTCACGATTCGCTGGTGCAACGGCTGTCCGATCGCTCGGATTGGAAGGTCAAGTTCCAGCAGCAGCTGGGCGATCACCTGCGGCCGTACCTCAAGGCATACGGCTTCATGGAATCGCGCGAGTTCGCGGCGAAGAAGAATCTTCTCCAATTCTCGTCGAAGGCGTACTTCATCCCGGAGATCAACGAAAGCCTCACCCGCGAGAATATGGTGACCGCCGCGCTGTACTACGGCAGCGTCACCGGCCGCCAGCGCCTGCGAGACGGCCACGGCTGGGGCCCGGCCGAGATGCGCGCCATCACCGACCGGCTCACGCAGAAGGACGTGGACCTGATTGAGGCCATTTGGCAGATGCACGACGAGATGGTTTGGCCGGAGCTGAAAGGGGTGAACGAACGCACCACCGGGCAGGCCCCGGAGAAGGTCGAACCGCTGCCGTTCGACACCAAGTTCGGCACGCTGCGTGGCGGGTTCCATCCGATCGTCTACGACTCGGACCTCGACCACCGGCAGGCCAAGTACGACGAGGGGCAGGCCGTGCAGGACATGCTCGGCGGCAATCTCTGGAAGGCCAGCACGCCGCAGGGCTCGAGCAAGGCCCGTCTCGACGAGGTAAGCAAGCGGCTGACGCTGGACTTCGGCGGCATGAACAAGGCCCTGGGCGACGCCATCCACGACATCGCCTATCGCGAGGCCGTGGCCGACACCTACCGGCTGGTCAACGACAAGACCCTGCGCGCGGCCATCGACGGCATCGGCGGCGTGGACGTGACGCGCGCGATCGAGCAGCAGATCCGCAATGTCGCGTCCGTGCCACGGGCGCCGAGCCGGTTCATCGACGCGTTCCTGTCGAAGGCCCGCCAGAACACGCTAATCGTGACCATGGGCTATTCGATCAAGACATTCCTCATCAATGCCACCGGCATCTCGGCCTCGTGGCGGCGCGTGGGCCTCGCGACGCTTTCGCAGGAAGTGGGCAATTTCTCCGCCAATCCATTCGAAACTACGCGCTTCGTCAACGAGCGCAGCACCTACATGGAGTACCGCAACCGCTCCTATGACCGGGACCTCACCCGGCAGGTGGCGCAGATCCAAGCGAAAAAGCGCATCACCCCGGACGTGGCCACGGCGCTGGCGATGGTCGGCTGGATGGACCGGGCCGTGTCCTACCCGACGTGGATGGCTGCGTATAAGGAGGCGCTCAACGGCAAGGTGCGCTTCGAGCCGAAGATGGACCCTGATCGTGCGGCCAAGTACGCCGACCATATCGTGCGCCAGACGCAGGGCTCGGGCCGTGAGGTCGACGTGGCGCAGATCATGGAGGGGCGGGGCGACGGTGGGCAACTGCGGAGCCTGTTCACCATGTTCTACAGCTACTTCAACGCCCAGCTCGCGCAGATGGTGCGCGCGCACGTGGTAGAAGGGGCGGCGCTGCGCAATGGGGACCCGTGGGCGTTGGCCCGTCTGGCGCAGGCGTACTTGTCTGTCATCGTCCTGCCGGCCGTTCTCGGCGCGCTGCTCTACGGCAACTGCGACAGCGACGTCGACAGCAACGGCGCGGCCGCGGGCTACGCCAAGTGCTTCACCCGCGAGTCAGTCCTGTTCGCCGGGGGCTTCGTGCCGATCATCCGCGATGTGATCGCCGGTCTGTGGGCTTCCTTCGACGACGACGCGCCCTACTACGGCTACCAAATCTCGCCCGTCGCCTCCGCGATCGAGGGGCCGGTCCGTGGCGTCAAGAGTATGGGCGACGTAGCCGGGGGCGAGGGCGACATCAGGGATGTCAGGGCCATCACCCTGGGCACCTCCTACGCGCTCGGCCTGCCGGGATACCAGGCGTGGCGCAGCATGGAACATGCCTACAACGTGGCCGAGGGTGAATCGGACTTCAACGCGTGGTACTTGCTGATGGGCGAGCCCTACGAGTGACGGTGCACGTGCCGATGCAATCGGCGGATAGCCTTGCCTCACGTTCCATGGGGCCAGCGATATGACCATCTCAAGCAACGTGCGCGTGGCCGGGCCGTATACCGGCAACGACACCGCCACACAGTTTTCCTTCTCGTTCAAGGTGTTCGACACCGCCGAGGTCGTCGTCATTCAGACCGACTCGACGGGTGCCGAATCCACCCTCGTCGAGGGCACCGACTACACCGTCGCGCTCAACGCCGACCAGGACACCTCGCCCGGGGGCACTGTCACGCTGCCTGCGGCCCTGCCGACCGGCGAGAAGCTCACTGTCACCAGTGACGTCGACTACCTGCAATCGCTGGACCTGACCAACCAGGGCGGGTTCTACCCCCAGACGATTAACGACGCGCTTGATCGCCTGACCATCCTCACGCAGCAGACGGCCGAGGAAGCCGGGCGGTCGATCAAGGTCAAGATCAGCTCGGGCGACGACCCCGACCAGCTGGTCGCCGACCTGTTCGCCGCCGAGGTCGATGCCGAGAACGCGGCTTCCAACGCCGCCAGTTCCGCCAGTTCCGCCAGTACCTCCGCGAGCAACGCCTCGACCAGCGAGACCAACGCGGCCGGTAGCGCCACGGC
>NZ_JBDODP010000025.1:0-29757 GCF_044582135.1 Guyparkeria halopsychrophila
CTGATGCGCCGCTGCCTATTTGACACGGGGCCCCGAACGCGACAGATGCTGGACAACCACGGACCGTCAGATCGACGGAAAACACCGCTTGCGTTCACGCCCGAATGGTTTACTGTCAAACGGATGAAGGCTCCGATCGTTGCCCGGCACAAAGCCGTTCCGGCGAGCTCGCTTCCTTCATTCGACCGGGGTGGATGCGTGCTGAACACCCCGGCCGGTCGCCAGATCAGCACGGTTTTGAGAGTTTGTTTTCGAGATGATCAATATTTACGTGGGCAACCTGCCCTACTCCCAGGATGACCAAGGCCTCCAGGCCGCCTTCGAAGCCTTCGGCGAAGTCAAATCCGCCAAGGTGATCAAGGACATGGCCACCGGTCGTTCCAAGGGCTTCGGCTTTGTCGAGATGACCGACAAGGACGCCGGCATGCAGGCCATCGAAGCGCTCAACGATACCGACATGGATGGCCGCACCGTCCGTGTCAACGAAGCGCGTCCGCGCGAGCGTACCAACGACGGCGGCGGTTTCGGTTCGCGTTACTGAGACTCTCCCGGGAGATGACGAAAAGCCGGCCATTGGCCGGCTTTTTTGTTTTTGGATGATCCGGTGGCCGGCAATCGCCGGTAGCCGTTCAGTCGGGATCGGCAACCGCCGATTGCCGCGGCAGTCGGGGATAACGGTAGAGGTCGAATCGCCCCGCACCGATCAACGACTCGGCCTCAACCCCCGGCACCTCGAAGGCCAGCGAGTACAAGGCACCCCCTTCGGGCAACTCGCGCTGGCACTTGCGCCAGATGCGCAACATCGGCTCGGGTGAAAGGAAGGTGAACACCGCATCCTGATCGCGCCAGGACGCCCGCCAGAAATCACGGAATATCACCCGGCAATTCGATAGCTGACGACAGCGCCACCAAGCCACCAGATAGAGCAACGGTGCGGTCTCAAAGCCGGTGAATTGCGTCTCGGGGAAACGCCTCGCCAAGGCCGTGATCACGTGGCCGTCTCCACAGCCCACATCGGCGAGTTGGCGAATACCGCGTTCCCGGATTTCCACGTCCAATGCGTCCATGACGGCCGTGCCCGAGCGATAAAGCGGCACCCGGTGGCGAATGGCATTGAACTGAACCAGCAGCAAGACCACGGCTGCGGCAAGGAACCAGCCCGGGTGAATCTGTAGCCCACCCCACATGACCAGCGGGGCTACCAGCAACACACCACGCCACCAGGGCTCCAACAGGCGCCACCCCATCAGCATGGCCAGCACGCCGGCGAGCAACGCGATCAGCCACGCGTCCGGCATTCCGCCCTGCCACTGCGTCCAGGCCCGCGCGATCAGGAGACTCGCCAATATCGCGAGCGCCAGAACGGCGAACCCGATCAGCAGGGCCAGGTGGCGACGCATGGTGAGGTTATGGACTGGTGTCGGGGTCGGTCGGGGTGCCGGCCTCAGGGGTATCGATCACCCCGGCTCCCTGGCCCGATGCACCCATCGGCCCGTCGAGGAGATCCTCGACATTCATCCCGCCCTCTCGGGACGGCTCCAGTATCCGTCGGGTCGCGGATTCCTTCATGACCGTCATAGAGATCCGGCGGTTCTGCGGATCGAGCGGATCGCCGTCAACGAACGGCAGCGCATCCGCCATGCCAATAACCTGCAGGAACTTGTCTGGATGGTAGCCGTATTCCGCCAGCGATCGCCGGGCCGAATTGGCGCGCTCGGCGGACAGCTCCCAGTTGCTTCGCTCTTCCCGGTCGAAGGGACGCGCGTCGGTGTGGCCTTCGATCGACAGGCGATTGGGCATCTCGTTAAGTACCGGCGCGAGCGACTGCAGGATCTCGTTGGCATAGCCTTGCAGGTCGTCCGAGCCCAACTCGAACATCGGCCGGTTTTCCTTGTCGATGATCTGGATACGCAGCCCATCGCGGGTGATGTCGAGCTTTATCTGATCCTTGTAGGCCTTGAGTGCCGGGTCGACCTCGATCAATGATTCCAGGCGCTCCTTGAGCTCTTCGATCTGTTCACGCTCCAGTGCCTCGATCTGCTCCTGGATCTGTTCTTCGGTCATCTTGGATGGATCGGCCGTCTTGTCCTCGGATTGGGTATCGCGCTTTTCGGGCGTGGGCTTGTCACCCGCCTGCACCTGTCCTTCCCGGCGAGTGAGACCGTCACCGCCGCCGTCGATCAGGCTCTCGCTCATGCCCGCGCTGCTACCGCCTTCCAGGGTGACCTTGGTCGGGTTCGCGAAGTACTCCGAGATGCCCTTGAGCTCCTCCTCGCCCATGGAGCCCAGCAGCCACATGAGCAGGAAGAAGGCCATCATCGCGGTCACGAAATCGGCATAGGCGATCTTCCACGCCCCGCCGTGATGACCGCCGTGCCCCTTCTTGATCTTCTTGATGACGATCTGCTGGTTTTGATCCGGTTGTTCGGCCACCGTGTTTCTACTCCGTGCTCAACCGGTTCACTTGTTTTCCTTGAGGAACGTCTCGAGTTCCGTAAAGCTCGGTCGGTCCGAGGAAAACAACACCTTGCGACCGAACTCGACGGCCACCTGCGGCGGATAGCCGTTCATGAACGCAATCAATGCAGCCTTGATGCTTTGCTGGTACTTGGTCGAGTCGTTGATCTTGTGTTCGAGGTTGTTCGCTACCGGATTGACGAAGGCGTAGGCCGCGAGAATACCGAGGAAGGTCCCCACCAGGGCCGCGGCGATCAGCTTGCCGAGCTCCGAGGGCGGCAGATGCACCGACTCGAGGGTGTGCACCACCCCGAGTACTGCCGCGACGATACCGAAAGCCGGCAGGGCCTCGCCCAACTTGGCGATCGCTGAACGAGGCAGATCGGCCTCTTCGTGGTGGGTGTCGATGTCCAAGTCCATCAGGTTGTCGATCTGGTGCACATCCAGCGTGCTCGACACCATCAGCCGCAGGTAATCGGTGATGAACTCGACGGTGTGGTGATCCTTCATCACCGTAGGCGCACTGTTGAACAGCTCGCTGTTTTCGGGGTCGTCGATGTCCTCCTCGATCGCCATCAATCCCTCCTTGCGCGCCCGGGTGAAGATCGTGTACAGAAGCGCAAGCGTTTCCATGTTGAGCTTCTTGCCATGACGCGAGCCTCTAAAGGCCGTGCCGAAACCACCCATCGTGGCCTTGAGGGTTTTTGGCGAGTTACCTGCCACCAGCGCCGCAGCGGCGGACCCGAAGATAATCAGGTACTCGATCGGCTGGTACAGAATGATCAGGTGCCCACCGGCGAGCATGAACCCGCCAATCACACTCGCCAGCACCACCAGCCAGCCAATTGCAACCATCATGGTGTAACTGTCTCCAAATCTTGGCTCGTTATTATTTTATTTCAATGCCTTGCCAGCGATTTCGGCGAGATCGGGCGAGCAATCGGCCCGATCCAGCATGCGCTCAAGCTCGCCTCGCATCCGATCGGCACGACCGCCATCGTAACGACGCCAGCGGCTGAACACCGTCGCCATTCGGGCAGCGATCTGCGGGTTGAAACCATCGATCTCAATGATCTTGTCGGCAACCCAGCGATATCCTGAACCCGTCGACGCATGAAACGCGACCGGGTTGGCCCGCGAGAACGTCCCCACCAACGAACGTACCCGGTTCGGATTGCGTATCGAGAACGCCGGATTCGCCTCGAGCGCCGCCAGTGTTTCGGTATCGCCCGGTTCGACGATCCGCGCTCGCAAGGCCAGCCATTTGTCCATCACCAACGGGTCATCCTTCCACTCGTCGGCGAACGACTCGAGCGCCTCTTCTCGCTCGGTGCTTGCACGCAGCGAAAGGGCCGTCAGGGCGTTGAAACGCTCGGTCATGTTGTCGGCTTCACGGAGCTGCTCGGCTGCCAGGCGACGCCACGCCGGATGATCCAGCGCGTTGAGGTAAGACAACGCCTGCGCACGCAAGGCCCGACGCCCCACATCGACGCCATCGAAGCGGTAGCCGCCCTCGACGGCCAGCTTCTCGAACGCCAGTACCAGCGTCTGCGACCACTCGTTAGCCAGTTGCGCGCGGAGTTCGTTTCGGGCCCGGTGAATGGCCTCCACCGGGACGTCCTGCGTGAACTGTTCGGCGATGTAATTCTCGCTGGGCAACGCCAGGCACTCGGCGACAAAACGCGGATCGGCTCCTCCCTGCGTGCTCACCGCCGAATGCGCCAATTTGCCAAAGGCCTCGCTAAGACCCTTCGGCAACTCGGATTCCGGCCATTCACCGTGTTCCTCGGCGTCTCGTACCCGACCGACCAATGTCTTCATCACCAGGCGCTGATAGGCATCCCAACGATTGAATTCATCGGTATCCGCACCGGCGAGAAGCGCAAGATCGCGCTCGTCGTAGTCGTGCTCGATCTTGACCGGCGCGGTGAAGCCACGATTGAGCGAGAGGACCGGCAGGCTGGCGCCCGTCGGCAGGGAGAAACGACGGGATTCCCGTTTCTGCGACAGCACCACGGTCAAGGCCGAGTTGCCGTCACCATCCGGTCCCCCGAGTGCGACGGGGTGGCCTTCCGGATCGAAGCCCGCCAGACCGATCGGAATCAAAAACGGCTCGTCATCGTCCTGACCGGCGACCGCGGGCACTTCCTGTCGGAAATCGATCACCAGCTCGTCACCTTCCAGACGCTTTCTCACGTGCACGATCGGCGTGCCCGCCCGGTCATACCAACGGCGGAACTGGGCGGCATCGAAATCCGCCTGTTCGGCCATGACATCGATGAAGTCCTCGATGGTGACCGCCTGACCATCGAAACGCTCGAAGTAGCGATCAGTACCGCGGCGAAACGCGTCCCAACCGAGCAGGTTGTGCCACATCCGCACCACTTCTGCACCCTTGTTGTAGACGGTCGCGGTGTAGAAGTTGTTGATCTGCTCGTATTCCTTGGGCTGCACCGGGTGCGCCTGCGGGCCGGCATCCTCGGGGAACTGCACCTGGCGGAGCAAATTGACCTCCTCGATGCGCTTGACCGCGCGCGAGCCCATGTCCGCCGAGAACTCCTGGTCACGGAATACGGTGAAGCCTTCCTTGAGCGACAGCTGGAACCAGTCGCGGCAGGTGACTCGGTTGCCGGACCAGTTGTGGAAGTATTCGTGCGCAACGACCGACTCGATGCCCTCGTAGTCATGGTCGGTGGCGGTTTCCGATCGAGCCAGGATGAACTTGGAGTTGAAGACATTCAGCCCCTTGTTCTCCATCGCGCCCATGTTGAAGTCGTCGACGGCGACGATATTGAACACGTCCAGATCGTACTCCCGGCCGTAGGTCTCCTCGTCCCAGGCCATCGACTTGATCAACGAGCGCATCGCGTGGTCGCAACGATCGATATTGTGGGGCTCCACGTAGATCCCCAGATCGATCGTCCGGCCCGAACAGGTCGTGAACTGATCGTGGATCGACTTCAAGTGACCGGCGACCAGCGCGAACAGGTAGGACGGCTTGGGGTGCGGATCTTCCCAGACGGCCAGGTGGCGGCCGTCGTCGAGGTCACGGGACTCGACCGGGTTGCCGTTACTGAGCAGTACCGGGCAGCTCGCCTTGTCGGCAATCAGCGTCACCCGGTAACAACTGAGCACGTCAGGCCGATCGGGGAAGTACGTGATCCGACGGAAGCCTTCTGCCTCGCACTGGGTGCAGAAATTCCCGGACGACTGGTAGAGCCCGTCGAGCGTGGTGTTGTCGATCGGATCCACGCGGCAGACCAAGGTCAAGCGGCACTGGTCCGGCAAACCCGTGATCGACAGGCCGTCGGCGTGCTTTTCGAACTGCTCCTTGGCCAGCGGCTTGCCGTCCAGCGCAATCGACTCGAGCGTCAGCTCGTCGCCGTCCAGCCACAACGGCTCGTCGTGAGCCCCGTTGCGACGGACGGTCAGCGTCGACTCCACCCGGGTGCCGCGGGCGGCAAGCTCGAAGGTCAGGTCGACATGGTCAATCAGGTAATTTGGCGGGCGGTAGTCGGCGAGGCGGACGATGTGCGCGTGGCGTTCGGTCATAGTGGCCTTGTAGATAACAGCGAAAACAGGGTTTCAAGTCTCGTGAGCATATCAGGAACCGAATGAATTCCGTGCCCGAGGTCACCGAGCAATGCCCCCAAAGCAATGACTCTGGCCATCAGGCATAATGCGCCGGTTCCGAATTGGGTGGTCTTGCCACCGGTTCGTCAATCCGCCAATCGTTTATCGGAGTCGCCGACGCCATGCTCTTTTCCCAGATTGCCGCCTTCGACCTGGCCGACTGGCCCGAACCGTCGCTGGATACGCTATCCGAACAGCTGGCCGAGAAGCGCTTTGCCCCCACCCTGTCGCAGCAGGTCGAATCCATGGGCTGGGCCCCGGTGATCGCCGAAGCGCTTGCCATCGAAACCGACGGGGCCTTTGGCTTGTTGTTCCGCCGCGAGGAACGGGCCGTCCCGCCGCGGGTGATTCAGGACCACGCGGCCAAGAAACTGGCTGCGGAGGCCGGCGAGCGCGAACCTTCCCGCGATGAGCTGCGCCAGGCCCGCGAGAATGCCCTGTTGGAGCTGTTGCCGCAGGCCTTCCCCCGACAGGCCGAAACCCGGTTGATTATCGACGCGCGCAACAAGCAGGCGTGGCTCGCCAACGCCGGCGAAAAGCGCAACAGCCAGATCAACTCCTTGCTGCGCGAGACGCTGGGCCAATGGCGCGTCACCCCGGCGTTCGGCTCCGAAGAACACGGCAGCCGGCTGTCGCGCTGGTTGCTCGAGGGCCCGCCGGCCGGATTCGAGCTGGGGGACTCGGCCAAGCTGCTCGAACCGCGAGACGGCGGCAGCATCACGGTCACCCGACTGGGGCTGCCCGACGAGAACGTCCTCGCCCATCTGCGCGACGGCATGACGGTCGAACAACTCGAACTCGTCTGGCGTGATCGACTGCGCTTTACCATCCGGGCCGACGGTGCCCTGACCAAGGTCAAGGCACTCGATACCCTCGATGACGAGTTCGACGACGATGGCCTGGACGATCCCGCCATGCGTCTCGAGGCCGAGCAACGCCTGACCCTGGACGTACTGCGAGAGCTGACCCGCGTGCTGCACGAGGCCCTGGCACGCCCCGAGGCCACCAACTGAGCGACACAAGCAACCGGAGCGGCTCGCCGGAAACGCTCCGGCGCAAGCGCGGGCCACATTTGGCTCGCCCCGCCCCCGATCGCATAATCACGAACCAACCCGTTGCAGTCGGGCATGCCAGCCCGCCTCGACCAACCGATTTTGACAGGAACGCGCATGACTGACTCTGCCCAAGCCGCCTTCGCCCTGACCGCCGTGTCGCCGCTCGACGGCCGCTATGCCCGCCATACCCGCGCACTGACCGAGTGTTTCAGCGAATACGCGTTGATCAAGTCTCGCGTGCTGGTGGAAGTCGAATGGTTCAAGGCACTGGCCGACGAGCCGAAGATCGCCGAGGTGCCGGCGTTGAACGACGAGGACCGTGCCTCGCTCGATGCCATTGCCTCGGAGTTCACGGTCGAGTCGGCAATGCGCGTCAAGGAATTCGAGGCCACCACCAACCACGACGTCAAGGCGGTCGAGTACTTCCTCAAGGAGCAGGTCGCCGATCACCCTCGCCTGGCCACGATCAGCGAATTCTTTCACTTCGCCTGCACCTCCGAGGACATCAACAACCTCGCCTATGGCCTGATGCTCAAGCAGGCCCGCGAGGATGTCGTCCTGCCGGAGATCGACGGGCTGATCGACACGCTGCGCAAGATGGCACATGAATGGGCCGCGGTCTCGATGCTGTCGAGGACCCACGGCCAGCCCGCCTCGCCGTCGACCATCGGCAAGGAAATCGCCAACGTGGTCGCCCGCCTCGAGCGCCAGCGCGGGCAGATCGCCGAGGTCAAGCTGATGGGCAAGATCAACGGCGCGGTGGGCAACTTCAACGCCCACCTGGCCGCCTACCCGGAGGTCGATTGGCCGGGCTTCTCCAAGCGCTTTGTCGAAGGGCTGGGGCTGACCCACAACGCCTATACCATCCAGATCGAGCCGCACGATTACATCGCCGAGCTGTTCGACGCGATCGAGCGGGCCAACACCATCCTGATCGATTTCGCCCGCGATATCTGGGGCCAGATTGCGCTGGGCCACTTCAAGCAACGCCTGGTCGAGGGCGAAGTCGGCTCGTCGACCATGCCGCACAAGGTCAACCCGATCGACTTCGAGAATGCCGAGGGCAACCTGGGCGTGGGCAACGCGGTCATGGGGCACCTAGCGCGCAAGCTGCCAATCAGCCGCTGGCAACGCGACCTGACCGACTCCACCGTGCTGCGCACCCTGGGCGTCGGCATCGGTCACTCGCTAATCGCCTATCGCTCGCTTGCCAAGGGCCTGTCCAAGCTTGAGATCAACGCCGACCAGCTGGCCGCGGAGCTCGACGGTAACTGGGAGGTGCTCGGCGAGGCCATCCAGACGGTGATGCGCCGCCACGGCGTGGAAAAACCCTACGAGAAGCTCAAGGCACTCACCCGTGGCCAGCGGGTCGACGGCCCGGCCATGCGCGCCTTCATCGAGGGCATCGGCGAACTGCCGCCCGAGGCACGCGAGCGGCTCGCCGCGATGGCGCCGGGAGACTATGTCGGCAATGCCAAGGAGATGGCCGAACGCATCTGAACCCCGGACATCCGCATCAGAGACAAGCGGATGCCTTAGTTCACTGGAAGGCATGGTCCCGAACGGATGCCACCATCAATGGCAATCGGTATTGCGCACAATGCGAAAAGTCCGCACTGTTGCGCAGAGCGCCACGGAATGACGTCCAGCGACTGGCATTGAGGGACTAATTGGGAGAAGCCGGCATGACCTTGCCCGAGAACTGGAGCGAGTACCTGCTCGATCACCCGTTGCCTGTCCGGCGGGAGATCCATCAGGGCATGTGCCGGGAACTGCTCAACGAATCGCCCGATTTCCCCCGGCTAGTCGGCTGGCTGCGGCGTGATCCGGCTGCCGCCAGCATGGTGCTCGGGGCAGCCGCCAGCGGACAACGTAAGCGTGAACGCAGCGCACCGCACAATCTCGAGCACGCCCTCTCGCTGCTGGGCAGCAACTGGGCGAGAAACCAGTTGCCGCAACTCCCGATTCTCGAAAACACCCTGACCGACGAGGTGCAGCGGGCCGGCTATCTCGCCGCCTCCTCTCGCGCCATCCGCGCCGCTCGGCTCACCGAGACCTGGTTGATCGAACGCCGCGAAACCGGTTACGAAATGGTGACGGTCGCCGCCCTGCTCCATAACCTGGTCGAACTCGCCCTATGGCGAGATGCGCCGGAGCTTGCACGCCAGGCACTGGCGATCGCGCGCAAACACTTGATCGATTCCAGCCGAGAACAGGTCGATGGCAGCAAAATCGAACCCTGCTTTTCGTTGGGCCGCGCCTTCGATGTGGTGCTTGATCAAGCCGGCATCGATATGAGCGGCTTGGAGACGGCACTGACTGAACGGTACTACCTACCGGTCATGCTCCTGGCCGAAGAAGCCAGCATCCCGGTTCTCGGTGCGCATCATCAATCCATCCTCGTTCTCGCCCGCAGGCTCGCCTTTGCCAGTGAATTCGGCTGGTACCACGCCGTGATCCAACGATTGACGGTCACTATTGCCGAACAACTCCACCGATCCCCGCAGGCCGCCTGGCGCGTGACGGTAAAAAAGACCCTTGCCGACGCCCGTGAATTCGCCCAGATCCCGCTCTACCACCCCGGTCACATGCTCGTTCAACAGGCCGACGGTCGCGACCTGCTCTGGCCACTGACAGCCGATTACGGGCTCGATGACGACGATAACGGGTGCCACGCCACTAGTTCTGCCACTGATTCGGCCAGTGACACGGCCAGTGCGAAAACCACCGCGACTGGCATCACCCCTGGCACCACCCCGGGGCGACAACTGGGCGATACCATCCGCCAATTGAGTCGGCTCGCTGGCGTCGAGGAGATCGCGCTCTACGAAAACGGCGAGGACAGCCTGTCGAAGCGTCGCTTTCACTGGAGTCGCTCCGGCGACGTCACGCTTCCAGAACAACTGGCATTGCGCCAGTTTCCGTTGCTGTCCCGGCTCCAGTCGCGGCTGGAAACGCTGGGAATCGATGCGCAGAATCGGGAGCGCCTCACCCCTCACCTCGCGCCGAACCTGGATCAGGCCGCACGATCAGGTCTCGTGATCGCCCCGCTGGCCGTTGACGGCACGTTGATCTCGACGCTGTTTGTCCGCGGCCCGCAGGGCGAGCAACAGCGAGAGGTCATGGCAGCACTGGACCAAACCTGACGGCGTTACCCACACGCATCTCCGGCGCCATCTACCCCGCCAGTCGCGAGAGCGCCCAATGAATGTGTCGATCGACCTGATCGCCCGCCTCACCCAGTCCGTCACGCAATCCCGCCACCGCGGCCGGGATGCGCGAGTGCCCCGGCGGCAGGTTGCCCAGGGCCACGGCCAGGTTGCGCCGCCAACGACGCCAGCCGATTCGCCGAATGGCCGACCCTTCCGTGCGCGCCAAGAACGTTGGTTCATCCCAGCCGAACAACTCGACCAGGTCCGGGGCGTCCAACCCCTGCCTGGCATGAAAGTCCGCGTCATTGGTCGTCCGGGCAAATCGATTCCAGGGGCAGACCAACTGGCAGTCATCGCAGCCGTAGATCCGGTTGCCCATCAGTGGGCGCAGCGATTCGGGAATGTCGTCGTGCGACTCGATGGTGAGATAGGAAATGCAGCGGCGCGCGTCGACCACGCCGTCGGCAATAATCGCCCCGGTCGGGCAGACATCGAGGCAGGCCGTGCAACGGCCGCAATGCGGCTGCACGGGTTCGTCGACCGGCAGGTCCATGTCGAGAAAGAGAGCGCCGAGGAAGAACCACGATCCGCCGGACCGATTGAGTACCAGCGAGTGCTTGCCTTTCCAGCCCACCCCGGCACGCTCGGCCAGGCCGGTTTCGTAGACCGGCGCAGAGTCACAGAACGCCCGGTACGTGAACGGCCCGATCTCCTCGCTGATCCGCTGGGCCAGTTGCGCCAGGCGTTTGCGCACCAGCTTGTGGTAATCCCGCCCCAGCGCGTATCGGCTCACATAGCCCAAGGACGGCTCGCCCAGGACTTGCGACGGGCCGAGGGATTCGGGCGGCAGATAGTCCCGTGTGACCATCAGCACCCGACGGGTGCCGGGGACCAGTTCCTCGGGATGAAAACGCATCAGGCCGTGACGTTGGAAAAAACCCATGGTGCCGGCGTTCCCGTCCGCGAGCCAGCGTTCAAAACCCGCCTCGTAGGCCGACAGGTCGGTATCGGTCACCCGGGCCTCGGTAAAGCCCAACTCGGCCGCCCACTCCTGAATTGATTCCTTGAGTCGTTCCGGCGTGGTCTGGGTCGTCATGTGCTGCGGTTCGCTCATCCCGCCAGGCGCTCGCCGAGCAACATGCCACCGCGCGCCGCCATCAGACAGAGGATGACGGTCGCCACCACATACAGTCCCGCCGAGAGCCACGCCTGACGTTGCATCAGGGCCAACGTGTCGATGGAGAACGCGGACATGGTGGTAAACGCCCCGAGAAAGCCGGTCAGAATCGCAAGCCGGTACTCGATCGGCAACTGCCAGCGGGTCAGCAGCCACACCCCGAGAAAGCCCATCAGTCCCGAGCCAATCACGTTGACGCTCAGCGTGCCCCAGGGGAAGGTACGCCCGCCGAACTGCGTGATCGCGGCGGTCAGGCCATAGCGGGCCATGGCGCCAAGTCCTCCGGCCAATCCAATCAATAGATACAGTTTCATTCCAACCAGCATTCCCTAACGCAAACGGCCAAACGATCGAGGCGGCGATAAACCGCAAGCGGGGTATCGGCGACGGGCTCAACACGCCCGACGCCGCGTGTCTGGCTCGGCCGTGAGGTTATCACGCTCGATTGCCCCTCTTGGTACACCCCATCAGTCAAAACGCGATTCCAGGCCACCGCCTCGGGCGGGCAATCCTTGCAACCGTGGGCAAGTGTCCTAAGCTCCGTTGCAGACCGGCAAGGCAGGCAAAGGGCAGTGGTTTTGAAACCCCGAGCCCCTTGGCCGTTAAACGTTGAATATTTTCAACTCAAACACAGTCAAGGAGAACGCATGAAAAAGTTGCTACTCGCCAGTGCGATCGCAGGGCTCTCCGTGGGTCTGACCACGCCGACCATGGCGGCGGAGGACACCTATGAGCAGTATCAGGCCTCCATCGGGGAGCGCGGTGACTCAGGCGTCTCCGGCACGGCCATTTTCATTCCCCAGAATGGGGATATGACGGTCAAGCTGAACGTGGAGAACGCCGACGGCATGTCGGCCGGCCTGCACCCCGGGGTCTGTCGCTACGCCGAGGACAACGACGGCGCACCGGACCTGTTGGCCTTCGACGACACGCCGTTGTTCGAGCTCAGCGCCGTTGACGGCAACGAGTCCTCCACGACGATTGAGCTGTCCACGGAGGATCTGATGGGCGACCCTCAGTCCATTGCCATCCACGACGGCAGCACCATCGTCGCCTGCGGCAACATCCAGTAAGCCGCATCAAGCGGTCGACCAACGGACCGAAAACACGAACGCCCCGGAATCAGTCCGGGGCGTTCTTTTTGTTGAGTGGTCTTTATGGGTCCTTTGGAGACCGCCGGGCTCAACGACCGGCAACCTTGTCACGCAGATAGCACGGTACGGCCGCGTCGGCCGAGATGCGGTCATTTTCCGGCAGGCGCCGAATCAGTTCCAGTGCATCCTGGGCGTGCGGCAAGGCCTCCGGTTCGATCCGTATCACCTCAGGGCCCTCGCCGAGCGCCGGATACCGTCCGAAGCCCGTACCGCAGACGACCACGCGACTGCCCTGCATCCCCGGGAACGTCGGTTCGGACACCGCCTCGTCCAGGACCGTGATTAACTCACCCGCGTTATCCTGCCGATAGACCGCCCGGTAAATCTCGCCCATGCGGGCGTCGATCGCCACCCGCACCTCGACGTCCCGGGTGTTGTCGCCCGATTCGTCCAGCCGGCGGAAGGCCCCGGATGCCAAGCAGGCGAGCGACGAAATCCCGACCATCGGCAAGTCCCGCGCGATGGCAATGCCCTGCGCCATTGCCGTGGCAATACGCACGCCAGTGAACGATCCGGGCCCGCGCCCGAATCCGATCAGGTCCAGGTCCTCGAAATCGATCTGCGCCTGCCCCAAGAGCGCCTCGGCCATTGGCAACAGCTTTTCGGCGTGTCCCCGGGGGGCAATCTCGAAGTCGGTGACCATCCGGTCGCCAGCGATGACACCGGCGGTGCAGGCCTCCGTCGATGAATCAAGATAGAGAATATTCACACTCACCCCCGGGGTGATAAAAGCGACCGGCCGACGAACCGCCTGGCGACGCGATCACGTGTCGACCGTTATTTTTGGCGGGATTCTATCGGAAACCGAAGCTGACTGGAGAGGTGAAAGTTGCCGGGACGCCAGGGAGGGACTCAGCCTCCCTCACCGCCGTTCTGATCGGCGGTCCAGTGCTGGCGAATCTCGTCGAGAAGCCAGCGGGTGGAGCCGTCGAAATCATCGTCCGGCAGGTCGCTACCCACGAACGGCTCGAGCTCGTTCGCCATCTGCTTGCCCAGCTCCACCCCCCACTGGTCGAAGGAGTCGATCTGCCACACCGCCCCGGCCACGAACACCCGATGTTCGTAGAGGGCGAGCAGGGCACCGACCGCCTCCGGGGTCATCTGCGGGAACAGGATGGTGTTGGACGGCTGCCCCCCCGGACAGACCCGGTGCGGGGCAATCTGCTCGATGGTTGCCTCGTCGGCCCCTTCGGCTCGCATCTGCGCCTCGACGTCCTCGCGGCTGCGTCCCAGCATCAATGCCCGACTCTGGGCGACCAGGTTGGCGAGCAGTTGCTGTTGCTGGCTACCGATCGGGGAATGGGTGCGGATCGCGCTGATGAAATCCGACGGGATCAGGCGGGTGCCCTGATGCAGCAACTGGTAGAACGCATGCTGGCCGTTGGTGCCCAGGCCGCCCCACAGCACCGCGCTGGTATGCGAATCGACCGGTTGGCCATCGATCCGGACACGCTTGCCGTTGGACTCCATCATCACCTGCTGGAGGTGCGCGGGCAGAAAGCCGAGACGGGTCCCATAGGGGAATATGGCCAACGAGTCCGAGCCGAGGAAATCGGCATTCCAGACGTCGATCAGGCCAAGAATCAGTGGCAGGTTGTCCCGACCCGTGTTCAGCCGGAAGTGCTCGTCGAGGGCATGCGCCCCGTCGAGCAATTGCTTGAAACGATCCATGCCCAGATACAGGGCGATCGGCAACCCGATCGCCGACCACAGCGAATACCGGCCGCCGACCCAGTCCCAGATGGGGAACATGTTGTCCGGGTCGATACCGAAGTCGCGCACGCGCTCGGTGTTGGTGGAAACCGCGACAAAATGCTTCTTGATCGCCTCCTCGTCGGGTGCGCTTTCAAGGAACCACCGCCGGGCCGAGCGCGCATTGGCCAGCGTTTCCTGCGTGCCGAAACTCTTGGAGGAAACCACGAACAAGGTGGTTTTGGGGTCGAGCACGGCAAGCTTCGAGGCCAAATCACTGGGGGCGATATTGGAGACGAAATGCACGCCGATGCCACGATCGGCATAGGAGCCCAGTGCCCGGCACACCATCCGTGTCCCGAGATCCGAGCCGCCCACGCCGATATTCACCACGTCGGTGATCGGGTCGCCGGCGTAACCCCGCCATTCGCCCGACTGGACCGAGTCGACGAACGTTTCCATGTGATCGAGGACGGCGTTGACCTCGGGCATCACGTCTTTGCCATCGAAGCAGATCGGCCGGTTCGACCGATTGCGCAGCGCCACGTGCAGCACCGCCCGATCCTCACTGCCGTTGATGTGCACGCCGTTGAACATGTCGTCGCGCAGGGCCAAGACGCCCCGCTCATCGGCCAGGGCCAGCAGCCCGTCGATCACGTCGTCGGTGAGGCGTTGCTTGGAATAATCGATCGACAGCCCGGCTGCGTGCCCCGAAAGACGATCCGCCCGGTTGCCATCGGCCTGAAACCACTCGTTGGGGTGACGGCGCATGTGCGCCGTCGCCTTGACCTCGAGCAACTGCCAGATGGAGCTCATTCGGCCGACATAGCGTTCCTGTCGCATCAATCCTCTCCCGGAATCTTGAGGTTGTTTCGCCAACGGTGGGAATCGGCGTCAAACAGCCGATCGGCTTCCGATGGCCCCCAGCTCCCCACCGGGTACGTCGGAATATAGTCGCGCTCGACCGCCCAGTTACGCAGGATTGGATCGACCACTCGCCAGGCCCAGGACACCTCATCATACCGAAGGAAGAGCGTCTGATCGCCGTTCATCACGTCGAGGAGCAACGTGGCGTAGGCATCGAGATTGGTCGGCTTTTCCCCGGTGTAGGTGGCATCCATCTGCACCGTGCGAGTGCGCATTTCCAGCCCCTCGGTCTTGATCTGCATCTCGAACCGGAAGTTCTCCTCCGGCTGGATGCCGATCAGCAGCCAGTTGGGCGCGGTGTTGGCCACCTGGGTTTCTCGGAACAGTTGCTGCGGCGGCTCACGAAAGCGGATCGAGATCTGCGAGTGACTCTTTTTCATGCGCTTGCCGGTGCGCAGGTAGAAGGGCACATCGCGCCAGCGCCAGTTGTCGATATAGAGCTTGATGGCGGCGAATGTCTCGGTGACCGAGTCATCGGGCACCCCCGGCTCATCCAGGTAGCCGGGCACATTGGTACCACCCACCGTGCCACGCGCGTACTGGGCGCGGAACGCCTGGGCATGGACCCCCCGGTGAGAGATGGGCCGGATGCAGCGCAGCACCTTGACCTTCTCGTCACGCACCGCCTCGGCGTCCATCGAGGCCGGCGGTTCCATTGCTGTCAGTGCGAGCATCTGCATCAGGTGGCTCTGCACCATGTCGCGTAGCGCACCCGCCGAGTCGTAGTATCCGCCTCGACCTTCGATGCCCTGCTCCTCGGCGTGGGAAATCTGCACGTGGTCGATGTAGTTCCGGTTCCACAACGGCTCGAGCAGGAGGTTGGCGAACCGCATCACCATGATGTTCTGCACCGTGCCCTTGCCCAGATAGTGGTCGATGCGGAAGATCTGATGCTCATCGAAATACTGGTGCAGCAGGCCATCGAGGGCATGCGCGCTGTCGATGTCATGCCCGAAAGGTTTCTCGATCACGACGTGCCGGCAACCGAGCGTCTCGTCGGTCAATCCGCAGGCGCCGAGGTTACGACAGATGGCGCCAAAGGCGGTCGGCGAAACGGCGAAATAGAACACCACGCAGTCCGGGTATTCCGCGTGCATCAGCCGGTCAGCTAGGTTCTCGAAGCAACCGGTGTCGTTGAGATCGCCGTTATGAAAATGCAGCTTGGCAAGTAACCGTTCGATCGCGTCGTCAGAGGAACAGGCCTCCTCCGTCCTCCCTGCCAGACACAGTTGGCGCACCTCCTCGCGCCAGGTCGCGTCATCCCAGTCCCGACGACCGAAGCCGATAATGCGGCTGCTCTCGGCGAGGCGTCCCGCCACCTCCAACTGGTAGAGGGCGGGGAGCAGCTTTTCACGCGACAAGTTGCCCGTGGCACCGAAGATGACAAACGTGACTGCCCGCGGCGGTTCGCTGCGAATCGGCTTACGCATGGTGGCGGCTCCTGCCCTGTCGTGTCCTTACGCCGTGGCTCATGATTCGTCTCGGCGCTGGACCACGTGCCCACCGAAGGCGTTGCGCATCATGGCCAGCACACGGTTGCCATACCCTTCATCATCCTGGCTGGCGAAGCGCATCTGCAGGGCCAGCGTCATGACCGGAGCGGCGACACCCAGATCAATCGCCTCGATCGCCGTCCAGCGCCCCTCGCCGGAATCGGCAACGTGGGGTTGAATCGCCTCGAGTCCCTGCCCTTCCTGTTTCAGCGCGTCGGCCGTCAGGTCAAGCAACCAGCTTTGCACCACCGATCCCTCGCGCCACAACTCGGTGACCTGGGCCAGGTCGAGATCGAACTCGGATTTCTTGCGCAGCACGGCCAAGCCCTCTGCCATCGCCTGCATCATGCCGTACTCGATGCCGTTATGGATCATCTTGGTGAAGTGGCCCGAACCGGCCGGGCCAACATGCCCCCAGCCCGAATCGGGCGTCGGCGCCAGCACCCGAATGGCCGGCTCGATGAGGGCGAAACCTGCCTTCGTGCCGCCCACCATCAGGCTGTAGCCGTTCTTCAACCCCCACACGCCGCCGGAGGTGCCGCAATCGAGGAAATGCACCCCAGCGGCCTCGACTCGCTCGGCGTGCGCCATGGTCTCGGAGTAGCGCGAGTTTCCCCCGTCGACCAACACGTCACCCGGGCTCATCTGCGGCAACAGACGGTCGATCGCCTGACTGGTGATCTCACCGGCAGGCAGCATCAACCAGATCACGCGCGGGCCCTCGAGCTCGCGGAACACATCGGCCTCTTCATAGGCCGGCACGATGTGCTCTTCGTCACGCTGCAACTCGTCGATGGGCTCTCGACTACGGTTGTGCGCCACGACCGTAATGCCGCCACGCGAGAGGCGTCGCGCCATGTTTGCGCCCATGCGCCCCAGACCGAAAATCGCGAGTTTCATCAATTCATACTCCTGTACACGTGCAACGGTTTAACCGTCCAACGGTTAAAAAACGACGGATTGCCAAACAACTTTAGCTAGGGCGATCGACCGATCGCGCGCCCTGGCGGGCTTTGCCCAACCCTTGACCATGCGCCTGGATCGCCGCGGCGTCAAAGGTTGGTCGGCCTTGAAAGACACACGCCCGGTTGCAACCTCGCCATGGTGGTTGTAACAACCCATTTCACCTTGAAGGAGCAAGGTTCGCGCCATGTTGACACGCCTCACGTCGAGATCGACCCTTTCATTAGGGTAGCCAACGCCGATTCGATTTCCATGACGGCCATGGCGGGAAACAAGGAACGACGGCCAAGCACGCACACCACCCGGATCCCGCCAGGGCGGGGATTGGGGCGGAAACCGGCAAGAGAGGCCAGAAATCGCTATAATGCCCGCGATTTTGCCCGACGATCCCGACCCCTTCCCACGGGCCAACCCCAGGGTCCCCGCGGTCGGGCGGGCCACTCCGGGCCGGGGCAATCCCCGGCTCGGGGCCGCAACCATCAAGCCGCGAGAACTCATACGCGATGACGACAAGCAAAGACAAGGATAAGGCCCTGCGCGCCCGAGTGCGCCTTTTTGGCAACCTGCTCGGCGAAGTGCTCCGCGAACAAGCCGGCGAGGCGGTGTTCGACACCGTCGAGAGCCTGCGTCGTGGCTTCATCCGCCTGCGCAAAAGCTACGACCCCGAGCTCTACCGCGAGCTGATGGACGAGATCGAAGCGCTCGACGCCGACAGCCTCAACCTGGTCGTACGTGCCTATGGCCTGTACTTCAACCTCGTCAACATCGCCGAGGAAGATTACTCCCATCAGCATCGTCGCCGCCAGATCCGTCGCGGCCTGCGACTGTGGCGGGGCTCGTTTTACGACACCATCCGCGGCTTCCAACGTGAGGGCATGACCTCGGAACAGCTCCAGGGTCTGCTCGACCAACTGGTGTACATGCCGGTATTCACCGCTCACCCGACTGAAGCCAAGCGCCGCACGGTCATGGACCTCCAGCGCCGCATCTTCCTGTTGTGCGGCGAACTCGACCGCCCGGAATCCACCGGTGTCGAGCGCGAACGCCTGCTGGATGAAGTCAAATCGACCATCCTCGCCCTGCTTCGCACCAACGAGGTGCGCACGACGCGCCCCGAGGTCTCCGACGAGATCCGGCTGGGCATGTACTACTTCCGCACCTCGATCTTCGCGGCGGTGCCCAAGGCGTACCGCTATCTCGAGCGGGCCGTCAACCTCAATTACAACAACGCCAACCCGGACACGCCGATCACGGTCCCCAGCCTGTTCAAGTTCGGCTCCTGGATCGGGGGTGACCGCGACGGCAACCCCTACGTCACCCACGACGTCACCGTCCAGGCCGTTTGCCTGGCCTCCGAGACCATTCTCAAGGAATACCTGGATCGGCTCGAGACACTCAAGCGCATCCTGACCCACTCCCTGCAATTGGTGCCGGAAATCGACTGCCAGCAACTGCAGCTCAAGGACGATGCCGACGCTCTCGGCATGTTGGAGGCCAACCAGCAAAACGGCGAGTTCTTCCCCGAGGAACCCTATCGTCTGAAACTGCGTGCCATCCGCCAGCGCCTGCGCTACAACCTCGCCTACATCCACAGCGAACTCGATGGCAACCCGACCGGCCTCGACCCGCGCGCCTATCAGAGCAAGGACGCGTTCCTGGACGACCTGTACCGCCTGCGCGATTCGCTGATCGGCATCGGTGATCGCCTTCTGGCCGAGGGTGAACTCAAGGACCTGACCCGCCTGGCCGAGACGTTCGGCTGGCATCTCGTGCGACTGGATATCCGCCAGGAATCCACCGAGCACACCGAAACCGTCACCGAGATCCTCAAGCAACTGGCCCCTGAGATCGATTACGCCAACCTCGCCGAAGACGATCGCACCCGCGTGCTCGGCGAGTTGGTCGAGGCCGGCGAGCACCGGGCCGAGGCCCTCGGTGACGACGGGCTGAGCGAGAAGTCACGCGAGGTACTCAAAGTACTCGAGGTCAAGCGCCAGCTGATCGATCACATCAGCCGCGAGTGCTTTGGCACCTACGTCATCTCGATGACCCATTCGGCCAGTCACGTGATGGAGGTAATGTACCTCGCCTCGCTGACCGGCCTGGTCGGCAAGAATGACGCCGGTGACTGGTTCAGCGACATCCAGGTCTCGCCGCTGTTCGAGACCATCGAGGACCTCAAGCACATCGAGCACGTCCTGGGTACGCTGTTCGACAATACGACCTACCGGGGTCTGGTGCGCGCCTCCGGCGAACTCCAGGAAGTCATGCTCGGCTACTCCGACTCCTGCAAGGACGGTGGCTCGCTGGCCTCGGTCTGGAGCCTGTACAACGCGCAAAAGCGCGTCATCCGCCTGACCCGCAGCCACGGCATCGAGTGCCGCCTGTTCCATGGCCGAGGTGGCACGGTGGCACGCGGCGGCGGCCCGACCCACGAGTCGATCCTGTCGCTGCCGCAGGGCACCGTCGAGGGCCAGATCAAGTTCACCGAGCAGGGTGAGGTGCTGTCCTCGAAGTACAGCAACAACGAGACGGCCATCTACGAGCTGACCATGGGCGCGACCGGGCTGATGAAGGCCTCGCAGCACCAGGTCGTGGACGAGACTCCGGTGCCGGAGGAATACGAGCATGTGGTGGGCGACCTGGCTCGCTTCGGCGAGGAGGCCTATCGCGATCTCACCGACCACACGCCGTTCTTCTTCCACTATTTCCACGAAGCGACCCCGGTTCGCGAGCTGGGCCTGCTGAATATCGGGTCGCGCCCCGCCTCGCGCAAGAAAGGCGATCTCTCCAAGGCCTCGGTGCGCGCGATTCCCTGGGTGTTCGGCTGGTCGCAGTCGCGGCACACCCTGCCGGCGTGGTACGGCATGGGCTCGGCACTCAAGCGCTGGCGCGAGGAAAACCCGGGCCGCGAAGAGTTGCTTCACGAGTTGTTCGCGCAATGGCCGTTCTTCCACAGCATGCTGCGCAACACGCAGCTGTCGCTGACCAAGGGCGAGATGAACATCGCCCGTGAGTACGCCGGGTTAGTCGGCGATCAGGAGCAAGCTCAGGCGGTCTACGAGAAGATCCGGACGGAGTACGATTGTGCCGTCGAGCAGCTGCTGGAAGTTGCCCACGCCGACTCCCTGGTGGATATCGACGAGTACATCGGCACCTCGATGATGCGTCGCAACCCCTATCTGGACGTGCTCAACCACATCCAGATCACCCTGCTGTCGCGCCATCGTAACGAGAGCGTGCCGGAAGGCGATCGCGAGCAGTGGCTACCGCCCCTGCTGCGGAGCATCAACGCCATTGCCGCGGGGATGCGCAACACGGGTTGATCGAATCATCCGGCCGGTCAACCGAGGCCACCACCCGAACGCGGGCGGTGGCCTTTTCTTTGTCAGCTCATCGATGGGTTGTCAGTCAGGCGAGGCGATCGTGACGGGCGAGGCGGGCAAGCATCCGTTGGGCCAGCCCGTCATCGAGCGCACCGTCGGGCAGACGCCAACACCAGTTCCCCTCACGGGTGCCGGGGACATTGATGCGTGCCTCCGAGCCCAGGCCCAGCAGATCGCCGACTGGCAACATGGCCAGGTTGGCCTCGGAGGCCAATGCCGAGTCGATCAATGCCTCGGGCATCGGGGTGGCCGGATCGATGCCCTGCATCGTCTCGAGCCACCGACGCACGCGCGCCCTCCCCGGCTCATCCAGGGAGTGCCACCACCCCAAGGTGGTGTCGTTGTCGTGTGTCCCGGTGTAGACGACGCTATCGGGCCGATGGTGCCTGGGCAGGTGAGGATTATCCTCATCGCCGTCGAAGGCAAAATGCAGTACCACCATCCCGGGCAAACCGAAACGATCACGCAGCTCGGTCACGTCGGGCGTGATCACCCCCAGGTCCTCTGCCACCAGCGGCAGGTCCGCCCCCCCGACGGACTCAAGCGCCTCGAGTAGCGCGGCGCCCGGCCCGGGCACCCATCGTCCTCCGGTGGCATCGGGATCATCGGCGGGTATCGCCCAGTAAGCGGCCAGCCCGCGGAAGTGGTCGATCCGGACCCAGTCGTACAGGGCCAGATGACGGGCCAGCCTTTGTTTCCACCAGGCGAATCCATCCTCGGCCATGCGCTCGAAATCGAACAGCGGGTTGCCCCAGCGTTGCCCGGTGGCGGAGAAATAGTCCGGTGGCACACCGGCCACCACGTGGGAACGACCGGTGGCATCCAGCTGAAACAGTGAACGATGTGCCCAGACATCGGCCGAATCACCCGCCACGAAGATCGGCAGATCCCCGAACAGGAGAATCGACCTCTCGCGCGCCTCGTCGCGCACGGCCTGCCATTGCCGTTCGAGGAGAAACTGCTCGAACACGAGCGCCTCGATCCGCGCCGCATGGGCTTCTTCGAATGCCTGCATGGCCTGCGGCTCGCAATCACGGAGTCCCGCCGGCCAGTCCAGCCAGCAACGGCCGTCCTGCGTTTCGCGAATCGCCATGAACCGCGCGTAGTCCTCGATCCAGTGCGACTCGCGCTCTCGAAACCGAGCAAACGCCGCGCGCAACTCCTGACCGGCACCCTCTCCCAACCGGCGCGCACTCACCGGGGTCGAACGCTTGAAAGCGGTGTCGTCGGCCAGTTCTCGTTCATCGAGGTAAGCCGGCTCCAGCGCAAACGACGACAGGCACTGATAGGGACTGTTGTCGGGGTGGGTCGGCCCCAGTGGCAATACCTGCCAGACCGATAATCCTGACCGCTGCAAAAAACGCAGCACCTCATGGGCATGCTCGCCGAAACCGGACGAGGCCAAGCTGCCAATGGGTAGCAGCAGGCCCGCCCGTCGCCGGGTTGCTGGGGGCTCGGTGCTCACGCCTGCCCCCGGCGCATCGTGCCACCGCCAGTGACCTGATTGGCATCATGGGTCGGCACACTGATCGGCTCGTCCAATACGGCCGGCACCGGCACGTCGATCAGTTCGTAGAGGCGTGCCAGTTGCAGACGAAACAACCGGTCGAAATCACGGGTTGCCTCGGCGGGATTGTCCTCCCCGAACCACCAGAACCAGTCCGACCCTTCGCAGACGGCCAGTTGCAGACCGTTGCGCATCTGCATGTCCTCGTCCCACTCGCCCTCCGATTCGGCATCGAGATAGGCCTGACGGGCGTCGACCAACCGATCCCAGGCCCGGTTCTTGGCCGTCTCGCCCACCCAGGTCGCGAGATTGCCGTAAACCCAGCTACCGGCGACGAGCGCATCAAGTTCCACGGCCGGCGGCTTCGCTTCCAGAAAGCTCGAAAAGGTGGTCATCTCGATGCGCGGGTGGGCGGACAACTGCTTGTACAGACCATCGAGCAACCAGAAACCGTTATCCGGGTAATGTTCCCAGGCATTTTCGCCATCCAGGATGATCGGCACCAGCGGTGCCTCCACCCCGAGGTGATCGCAGGTGTCGGCAATCGAAACCAGGTGATGCACCAGGTCCTCGACCGCATCGTCGGCATGCCAGTTCTGGTAATCGAAGCCGATTCGATCGGAGAGCCCATCGTCGCGGAAGAACAATCGGAGTTCCTGCCCGGGGCGCGCGTACACCTGATGGTCGCAGTGAAGCGTCTGGTGGGCGTGATTCAAACTGTTGCGCAGCACTTGCTGGCCGCTGGCTGCCCAGGCAAAACCCGCCTGATCGAGCAAGCGGCAAGTGGCATCCGATATGGCGCCCTCGGCGGGCCAGCAACCGGCGGGATCGCGGCCCAACAGCCGCTGAAAAACGGCGCGACCGTGCTCGATGTGCCAACGGGAACGCTGATCACCGCCGGGATAGCTCTCGGCAAGGGGCTGCGGCGCGTCGGGTTCGGCCTCCAATCCGGCGCGCAGGTCCTGCAACAGCGGTGTGATCGGGTGGGCGTAGGGCGTCATGGAGAGCTCGATCTGGCCCCGATCCGCCAAGGCCCGGAAACGGTCGAACAACCCGCCGATCGTCTCGCCGATCACACCGAGCAGGGCCTGTCGGGACTCGGCATCGAAGCCGCCCTCCCGGTCAAGCAGCTCGGCAACCACCGGATCCGACTGCCGCAGGGTCTCTCCGCACCATGCCAGGTGGTACCAGGTCGAGAGGTCACCGATGAAGGCGTCACTGACGTACCCGCCGGGATCTTGAGTCTGCAGCAACGCATCGGCGGTCTCCACCAGCCGGGCGAACGGCTCGAAGCGATCGATCATTCGCGCGCGATTGGCACGCAACAACGCTTCGATCACCACGAGGCGCTGATCACCGACCAATGCGCCCGGCTCGGCGAGACTCACCAGCAAGGGATCACGCAGGTCGGCGACCTGGCGACTGCGCTGATACGAATCGATCTGTGCCGCGTAGTCCTCCAACTGCTCAAGGAGGATCGGAACGAAGTTGACCACCAACCGTGCACCCGGCCAACGCTCCAGGTGTGCAGCCATGTCGGCATAGTCCTTGATCGCGTGCAGATAGGTCCAGGGTTGCTGGTAGACCCCGTCGCGCGGGTCGCGGTACTCCGGCTGATGCATGTGCCAGAGAAACACGACCGGCAGCGGTCTGGAGGATAGCTTGGTTGGCATGCGGATATATCCATCTGGACGCCAAGGGCGTCCGGTTTTGTCGGAGAGGACACTGTCCCGAGGGTGTCAGTTATCACCCGGGCAGACCCGGGGCTCGATCGGGGTGGGTATCAGCGCACCATGTGCAGCCTTTGCCCCAGCATTTGCGGAGTGACCAGCACCACGCCGTTGGGACTCACCTCGAACCGCTCCCGATCCGCTGCCAGGTCGACCCCGATCTGCATCCCGGATGGAATCACGCAGCCCTTGTCGATCACCGCTCGACGCACCTCGGCGCCCTCGCCCACCTCTACGTTCGGCAGAATCACGGAATCCTCGACGTAGGCCTGGTCACGCACCACCACGTTGGAGAACAGCAGCGAGTGGCGCACGATCGCACCGGAAATGATGCAACCACCGCTGACCATCGAATCGATGGCCATGCCGCGGCGGCCGTCCTCGTCAAAGACGAACTTGGCCGGCGGCAATTGCTCCTGGTAGGTCCAGATGGGCCACTCGGTATCGTAGAGGTTCAGCTCGGGCTCGACACCGATCAGCTCGAGGTTGGCCGCCCAGTAGGCGTCGATGGTACCTACGTCGCGCCAGTAGGAATGGTTCTCGGCGCCCGGCTCGCAGAACGGATAGGCGTATACGTTGTGGTCCTCGATCAAGCGCGGAATCACGTTCTTGCCGAAATCGTGCTCGGAGTCCGGATCGTCGGCGTCCAGGATCAGCTGTTCGAACAGGAAGTCGGTGCGGAAGACGTAGATGCCCATCGAGGCCAGCGACTGGTCCGGGGCATGCGGCAGCGTCGGCGGGTTATCGGGCTTCTCGACGAACGAGTCGACCCGCCCCCCTTCCACGATACCCATCACGCCAAAGGCACCGGCCTCTTCAACCGGGACATGGATACAGCCGACCGTCAGGTCCGCCCCCTTCTCCACGTGGAAGGCGATCATCGGACCGTAATCCATCTTGTAGATGTGATCGCCCGCGAGGATCAACGTGTATTCCGAGTCGTGGGAGCGCAGGATATCGATGTTCTGGTAGACCGCGTCCGCCGTGCCGCTGTACCACGACTGGTCGTTCATACGCTGCTGGGCCGGCAGCAGCTCGACGAATTCGCCTCGCGCGACGTGATTGCCGCCCCAGGCAAGTTGGACGTGCTTTATCAGTGAATGGGCCTTGTACTGTGTCAGTACACCCATGCGGCGGATGCCGGAATTGGCGCAATTGGAGAGTGGAAAGTCAATGATGCGAAACTTGCCCCCGAAGGGCACGGCCGGCTTGGCACGCCAGTCGGTCAATTGGCGCAGCCGCGAGCCGCGCCCTCCGGCAAGGACCAGGGCCAACGTGTCCCTGGTGATTCGACTGACCAGTCGCTTGGGGCTATCGACAATCATCCCGAGTTTCCTCTCGCTCTCCATGTGATCGAGGCAGGCCGGCGGGTTGCCGCAGGCTATAGTGGAAAGCCTAGCGCATCCATGTTTCCGGGGTGTAACAATTTCGCGTCTAAAACCGAAGCCCGACCGGCAACGGGCCAACCAATTTTGCCAACCGCGAGCCAGCCGGTGAAACCGGAAATTCGCTTCGACCGTCAATCGGGCTCGCCGCGATCCTGAGCGTATGCCATAGTCGGGAAAGCGAATCCGCCTGGCCTTGCCGACTGCCCACGCCAGCGACAACAACCGGAATCCAAACCGTATGGAAAACGACCTGAAGGCCCTTGTCGACGCCCGCCACCATGATCCGCACCGGGTGCTGGGCGTGCACGCCGCCGATAACGAGAACGTCCGGCTGCGCACCTATCAGCCACATGCCGAGTCGGTGGAAACCGTCGATCAAGACGGCGAGCCGATGGCACTGACCGCGCACCCCGAATGCACGGGCTTGTTCGAGATCACCTTGCCTCGATCCTGGGTAGCCAAACATCCGACCCACACCGTCGTCATGGCCGACGGGCACCGCTACGGCATCGTCGACCCCTACAGTTTCCTGCCAACCGTCGGGGAGCTCGACCTGCAACTGTTCGCCGAGGGGCGCCATCTGCAGTTGTGGCAGATGCTCGGCGCCCAGGTACTGTCGGTCGACGAGGTCGTCGGCACCCGCTTTGCCGTCTGGGCACCCAATGCCGAGCGCATCAGCCTGGTCGGCAGCTTCAACGACTGGGACGGTCGTCGTCATCCCATGCGCGTGTTGGGTGACAGCGGCGTCTGGGAACTGTTCATGCCGGGGGTGACGGTCGGCGATCTCTACAAATTCGAGATCACCAGCCACCTCACCGGCGAGACGCAGCTGCGCACCGACCCGGTCGGCCGAGCCTTCGAAATGCGCCCCGACACGGCCGCCATCGTGCCGGCCTTCCAGCCCTACGAATGGCACGATGACGACTGGATGGCCCGCCGCGAGCAATGGCAATGGGACCAGGCACCCATGACGACCTACGAGGTGCATCTGGGCTCCTGGCGATTGCCCGACGGGCGCTTTCCCAGTTACGACGAACTGGCCGATCAATTGATCCCCTACGTCCAGGAACGCGGCTTTACCCACATCGAATTGCTGCCGGTCACCGAACACCCCTTCGATGCCTCCTGGGGTTACCAGACCACCGGCTACTTCGCCCCCACCAGTCGCTTCGGCAGCCCGGCCGCCTTCTGCCGTTTCGTCGACCGCGCGCACGCCGCGGGCATCGGCATGATCCTCGACTGGGTACCCGCGCATTTTCCGCGTGACGAGTTCGCCCTGGCGCGCTTCGACGGCAGCGCCCTCTACGAGCACGACGACCCGCGCCGTGGCGAACATCGTGACTGGGGCACCTTGATCTTCAACTATGGCCGGCGCGAGGTGCAGAACTTCCTGATCGCCTCGGCGCAGTACTGGATCGAGCACTTGCACCTCGACGGCTTGCGTGTCGACGCGGTGGCCTCGATGCTCTATCTCGATTACTCCCGCGAAGCCGACGACTGGCTACCCAACCGTCACGGCGGCCGGGAAAACCTTGAGGCGATCGATTTCCTGCAGCGGCTCAACCACACGATTCTCTCGCGCAACCCTGGCACCCTGATGATGGCCGAGGAATCCACCGCCTGGCCGATGGTCTCCCGGCCACCGGAGCATGGCGGGCTGGGCTTTTCCATGAAGTGGAACATGGGCTGGATGAACGATTCCCTCGCCTACTTCGCCGAAGACCCCCTGCACCGCCCATACCACCACAACCTGCTGACCTTCGGGCTGCTATACGCCTTTTCGGAAAACTTCGTCCTGCCGCTCTCCCACGACGAGGTCGTGCACGGCAAGCGCTCCCTGCCCGGCAAGATGCCGGGTGACGAGTGGCAGCGTTTCGCCAACCTGCGCCTGCTGTTCGCCTGGCAGTACACCTTTCCCGGCAAGAAGCTCCTGTTCATGGGCACCGAATTCGGCCAGGGCAACGAGTGGTCGCATGAGCGGGAACTCGACTGGTGGATGCTCGACTACCCGTTGCACCAGGGCATCCAGGCCCTGGTCGACCAACTCAATTTCCGCTACCGGAACGAACCGGCGTTGTACCAACGCGATTTCGACGCAGGCGGTTTTGCCTGGATCGATTGTAGCGACCGCAACCAGTCGGTGATCAGCTTCTGTCGTCACGGCCATTCCGAGACCGTGGTGGTGGTCTTCAACTTCACCCCGGTCGACCGCCCCGGTTACCGCATCGGCGTACCCGCCGCCGGGCGCTACCAGGTGCTTCTGAACACCGACGGCGAGGGATTTGGCGGCGCAGGCCACAACCCGTCGCCCAGCACGGCCCAGGCCGTGCCAATGCACGATCAGCCCGCCAACCTCACGCTCGACCTGCCCGGTCTGTCCGCGGTCGTACTCAAGCACGCAGGCGACTGAAATGCTCCCGCTGTGCCGAACCACCGCGGTCCGATAACATGCGATACTTGGCGTCCTTAGGGGAGCGCATTCATCGTTACCCCGAGTCGTGACACCTTCCCGGCGTGGTCCCGCTTGGCCGCCCTAACCGATATCGAGGAGATACCGACGTGTCGCTGTCTGTGCTGTTTGCGACGAGTGAAGCCTATCCCCTGATCAAGACCGGGGGGCTCGCCGACGTCTCCGGCGCGTTGCCCGCCGCGCTGACCGAGTTGGGTGTCGACGTGCGCCTGGTCCTGCCGCGCTACGGCGACCTGGCCCTGCGCGAGGACCAGATGACCGAGCATATCGCTCGTCTCGACGTCCTCGGCCAGCCGGTCGATATCCTGCACACCGTCATGCCGGATAGCGGCGTGCGCACCTACCTGGTGGATCACCCGACCTTCTCGGCCCGTCAGGGCAATCCCTACATGGGGCCGGACGGGAACTCCTGGCACGACAACCCGGACCGGTTTGCCCTGTTCGCCCGCGCCGCGGTTGCCCTCGCCACCGGCGAGGTCGATCCCGATTGGCGCCCGGACGTGGTCCACGCCAATGACTGGCAAACCGGCCTGATCCCGGCCCTGCTCCACGAGGCCGAAAAACCGCAGACCGTCTTCACCCTGCACAACCTCGCCTACCAGGGCGTCTTCGACCGCTCGACCTTCGAACGACTGGGGCTGCCGTGGAGCCTGTGGCGACCCGACGGCCTCGAGTTCTGGGGCAACATGTCGTTCATCAAGGGCGGCATCGTGTTCGCCGACCGCATCACCACGGTGAGCCCCAACTACGCCCGAGAAATTCAGACAGCCAAGTTCGGTTACGGACTCGACGGGCTGCTACGCCATCGCAGCGATTCGCTGGTCGGCATCCTCAACGGGATTGGCTCGGACTGGGACCCCAAGAACGACCCCGCCCTGGTCACTCCCTATTCGCGCGACAAGCTCGACGGCAAGACGGCCAACAAGGCCGCCCTCCAGAAAGAGCTGGGCCTACCGATACGGGACGACGTGCCCCTGATCGTGCACGTCGGTCGGCTGGTGGAACAGAAAGGGATCGACCTGGTCATCCAGGCTCTTTCCATGCTCGGCCAGCGCGACGTGCAGTTCGCCTGCCTGGGCAGTGGCGAGCGACGCTTCGAACAGGCATTGCGGGCACGCGCCGAGGCCGATCCCGAGCGCATCGCGGTGCGCATCGGCTACGACGAGGGACTGGCTCATCGACTGGAGGGAGGGGGCGATGCGTTCATCATGCCGAGTCGTTTCGAGCCCTGTGGACTCAACCAGCTCTATAGTCTCAAATACGGCACGGTGCCGATCGTCCACAGCGTGGGCGGTCTGGCCGACACGGTCACTCCGGCCACGCCGGCCACCCTGCGCGACGGCAGCGCCACGGGCATCGTGATGAGCCAGGTCGACGTCACCTCGATCCTCTGGTCGATCGACGAGTTCACGGCATTGTTCAATCGCCCGGACGACCTGAAACAGGTACGCCAGCGGGCGATGGCCCAGCAATACGACTGGGGCGCCAGTGCCCGCTCGTACCTCGATCTCTATCAAGCGATATCGAACGCTGAAACAAAATGATGAATCGATTCCAGACCAGCCCAGCCCAG
>NZ_JBDODP010000026.1:0-25532 GCF_044582135.1 Guyparkeria halopsychrophila
TGGTGCCTAATCGCCCATAAAACCTTGTGTCGTTACGTCAGGTAGTGGGGCTTCAATAACAGGTGGTGGGACTTCAATAAAAGGCAATATGGGGTCGGGCCCAGATAACTGTCTGATATTACGGACGATAGAAGCCTGAATCACGGCTTTTGTTGCCTTAGAGCGTCATATTCGGGGGCAAAACGGTTTCTCTAAGGGTGGAGCGGTTCTCCCCGATCGTTTGGTGGCCCGTTTTCACGCGCCGTTAGCCCGAAGCAGGATCGATCTGGCGCCGTGCCTGGCGCGCGAGCCTCTTTTCTTGCTTGTCCAAGAAAAGAGGCGAAAAGAAGGACACCCCGACGCCTTGGCCCTTCGGGCCTGATCGCTGCCGCGATCTGCCTCGCGAACGGGGTATCGCGGACGGGTCGGTTCGACGCGACGTCCTGTCGCGGCGAACCTCTGGCCGGCGTCCATGCCGGCCAGACCCTGCGATTCCCCGCTCGCGAGGCAAGGCGTAAGGGGACTCGGCCTTCGATTTGAATTGTTGTGAATGTTTGAGCAGCGTGCTTGCCTTGGTACGCAGGAGGACGGCGGGGGTGCCGGCGTGCGGCACGGCGGGTAACGGAGGCTTCCCCCCCCTTGACGGCTTGTCTCACGGCCGGCGGGTGGCCGGGGTCGGAGCGACAGGGACGTCGCTCCGAGGCTCAGCGCGACACGATGTCGCGTCGAGCCGGCCCCGAAGCCAGCCGTCGGTCGTGAGGCTTCGAGGTCGGACCGCAGTCCGAGCTCGAAGGCCCGAAGGGCCAAGCCGTGGGGTGTCCTTCTTTTCGGGTGTTTTCTTGGACAAGCAAGAAAATACCCTCGCACGCCGCGCACGGCGATCGATCCGAGCCACACCACTTAACTGGCGTGCGAAACCCTCTCCGAACGGCCAGGACATTTTCCAGTATTCAGCTCCCCGTGCAGGTTCGGACCTCGCCACGTGCTTTTTCGCGAGGACTTTGCCGCTTACCGATAAACGGTATATGCTCGTGAGCATGATCAGGAGCTTTCGCTGCAGGGAGACGCAGAGGCTGTTCGAAACCGGACGATCCCGCCGCTGGTCGGATATCCGGCGCGTCATCGAGCGCAAGCTGATCCAGCTGCACGCGGCGGAGGCATTGGAAGACCTGGCCTCGCCACCGGGCAACCGGTTGGAGGCGCTGACGGGTGATCGTCTCGGGCAGCACAGCATGCGGGTCAACAGCCAATGGCGCCTGTGCTTCCGCTGGACCGACCGTGGGCCGGAAGATGTCGAGCTGGTGGATTACCACTGAACCGGGAGGAACGAACCGATGGCTATCAAGAACGGCATGCGTCCGGTCCACCCGGGCGAGATTCTTCGCGAGGACTATCTCGAGCCGATGGAGCTGAGTGCCAATGCGCTGGCCAAGGCGCTGAAGGTGCAGCCCAGCCGCATCAACGACATCGTGCTCGAGCGGCGAGGCGTGACGGCGGATACGGCACTGCGGCTGGCGCGATACTTCGGCACGACGGCGCGCTTTTGGCTGAACCTGCAGATGGAATACGAGTTGCGTCGTGCCGAGATCGAGCGCGGTGATCGGGTGGTGAGTGAGGTCGATCCTTCCGTCGCGTAAACGCGTTGAATGGCACCGCCGGTGGCCTGATGCCCCATAAAACCCTATGCGGTTACCTCCCATGACCGCGCTGTTACACTCCGGCCACTATCAGGATGTTAGCCGGAGGAAGATGATGTCCCCGCCCAACCCGACCCAAGCGGATCACCGCGTCACGCCTGCCCAGGCCGTCAACCTGAGCGGGCTTTTTTTCGAGCGCGTCGAACGTACGCCCGAGGCGATCGCGTACCGCCAGTACGATCCCGGTTGTCAGGACTGGATCGACACCACTTGGGCCGACATGGCCTACGAGGTGGGGCGCATCCAGGCGGCGATGACGCGTGACGGGCTGGCCCCCGGCGATCGCATCGCGATCATGCTGCGAAACGCCCGCGAGTGGGTGCTGTTCGACCAGGCGGCGCTGGGGCTGGGCTTGGTGACGGTGCCGCTGTACACGGACGACCGGCCGAAGAACGTGGCGAACATCATTAAGGAGACCGGGGCCAGGTTGCTGGTGGTCGACGGCCGGCGCCAGTGGCGCGGGCTGGAGGCGGTCGCCGACGGTTTCGAGACCCTCAAGCGCATCATCACGCTGGCGCCGGTCGATGCCGATGACCGCTCGAAGGACAAGCATCTGGAGTCCTTTGCCGACTGGACCTTCGGCGCGCGCGGCGAGCCGGTGCGACTGGACGCCGACGGTCAGACGCTCGCCTCGATCGTCTACACCTCCGGCACCGCCGGGCGGGCCAAGGGCGTGATGCTCACCCACAGCAACATGTTGGAAAACGCCTTCGCCTGCTCGAAGGTCGCCTCGATCACCGGGGACGACCTGTTCCTGTCCTTCCTGCCGCTGTCGCACACCCTCGAGCGTACCGGCGGCTACTACCTGCCCATGATCTGCGGCTCGACTGTGGCCTTCGCCCGCTCGGCACAGCAGCTGGGCGAGGACCTCGGCATCATCAAGCCGACCCTGCTGATCTCCGTGCCGCGTGTCTACGAGCGTGTTTACGACCGGATCGGCTCGGCGTTGAAAAAGAAGGGCACGTTCGCGCAGACGCTGTTCGAGCGCACCGTGTCGGTGGGCTCGGCCCGCTTCGAGCGGTCGCAGGGGCGCGAAGGCAGTGCGTGGAAGGCCGCCTTCTGGCCGCTGTTCGACCGGCTGGTGGCGACCAAGCTGCGCGAGCGCCTCGGTGGGCGGCTGCGTTACGCCATCTGCGGCGGGGCGCCGCTGTCGCCGGAACTGGCGCGGGTGTTCACCGGCATCGGCGTGCCGGTGCTGCAGGGCTATGGCCTGACCGAGGCGAGCCCGGTGGTGTCGGTCAACCGTCCTGGCAATAACCGCCCCGAGACCATCGGCACGACGCTCGACGGCGTCGAGGTGCGTCTCGGCGAGCACGACGAACTGCTGGTCAAGGGCGCCGGGGTGATGCAGGGCTACTGGAAGAACGACGAGGCCACCGCCGCGGCCATCGACGAGCAGGGCTGGCTGCATACCGGCGACCAGGCGGCGATCGACGCGGACGGCCACATCCGCATCACAGGTCGGCTCAAGGACATCATCGTGATGGCAAACGGCGAAAAGGTGCCGCCGGCGGCGATGGAAACGGCCATCGGGCTCGACTCGCTGATCGACCAGGTGCTGGTGCTCGGTGAGGGCGAGAACCAGTTGGTGGCATTGGTCGTGGTCGAGCCCGAGGCCTTCGTCGAGCTGATGCACGAGTTCGGCATGGATTCCGAGGACCCCGAAACGCTCACCGACCGTTTCGTCGAGCGACTGGTACTCAAGCGCGTCAATGCCCGCCTTGAGGACTTTCCCGGCTATGCGCAGATTCGCCGGGTGAAGATCCTTACCGAGCCGTGGACCATCGAGGACGGCCTGATGACGCCGACGCAGAAGCTCAAGCGACCGCTGATCGAGAAGGAACACGCCGAGGAGATCAAGGCCCTGTTCGCCTCCCGGTAAACGACCAGACCCAGTGGGAGCGGGCCTCGCCCGCGAAGGCCGCGCCAGCGGCAGTGCCGTCTGCCCGGGGGTGGTTGGCGGACACCGTCGGAGCGGCTTTAGCCGCGATCAGCCGGGACAACAGCCGGGGCACATGCGGCCTATCGCGCCTGAAGGCGCTCCTGCAGGGCTGTTCGTCGTCACACGAATCAAATAGAAAAGCCAAAGGCAAAAAAAGGAGTCCGACCGTGAATCGCATCCACAAGACCACCCTGGCGACTGCCGTGTCGCTGTCGATGGCCTTGATGGGCGGCCATGCCCAGGCCGCCGGCTTTTCGCTGATGGAGAAGAACGCGACCGACCTGGGCCAGGCGTATGCCAACCTCGCCACGGGGAACGGGCAGGCTAGTGGGATGATCGGCAACCCGGCGGCCATGACGCAGATCGATGGCACCGCCGTTTCGGGTGGTGTCGCCTACATACGGCCGTCGTTCGAGTTACAAGCAGGGGCGACGTCCGACGGGGGTGGCTCCATGGGTCTTGGGGGAGATGCGGGGGAGCCGGCGGCGATCCCTAATGCCTCCATCGTTCATCGGTTGAATGAGCGCACCCGTGTGGGGGTGGCGCTGACCGTGCCGTTTGGTCTGGCCACGGAATATGACGAGGAGTGGTTGGGGCGTTATCACGGTATCGAAAGCCGGATCGAGGTCATCGATATCAGCTCATCGATCAGTTTTGATCTCACGCCGCAGTGGACCATCGGTGGGGCCCTGAACATCCAGCGGGCCGAAGCGAAGCTGACTTCCGCGATCAATTCGACGGCCGCGACTGGAGGTTTCATGACTTTGCCTGATGGCGAGGTCGAGATCGAGGGTGATGATTGGTCCGTCGGCTACACCATCGGTGCCCTGTGGCAGCCGACCGAGCGCACTCGTGTCGGCCTGAGTTATCACTCGGGCATCGATCACCAACTCGAGGGTGATGTGGATTACACCGTACCTACGGCCCTTGCAGCCAACTCGGCGTTTGCCGACAGCCCGGCCGAGGCGGGATTGGATCTGCCGGCCAGCCTGTCTGCCAGCTTGACCCACCAATTCAGCGATACGGTAACCGGCTCGCTGGGCCTGCTCTGGACCGGTTGGTCGAGCTTCGAGGAACTCAAGGTCGAACAGAGCGGTGGCCGCGAATCCGTCACGACCGAGAACTGGGATGACACCCTGCGTGTCGCCATGGGTGGCGAGTGGGAGTTCGCCCCGCGCTGGACGCTGCGTGCCGGTGCCGCCTACGATCCCACGCCGGTGCCCAGCGCCGCATTCCGCACCACGCGCCTGCCGGATGCCGATCGTGTCTGGGGCTCGATCGGTCTGGGTTATGCCTTCAACCAGCGCTGGTCGGTGGATGTCGGCTACACCCATATCTGGCTGAACGATAGCTCCATCGACAACACCACGGAATCGAGCATTCCGGATACGTTGCAGGGGCGGTACGAGGCCGAGGTCGATATCCTCGGCCTGCAGGTCAACGCGCGATTCTAAGGGCGGTCGGCAGGCGATCTCCGAGCGAACTGCTGGGAGGACGCCTGTCGCATTCAGCGCTATGATCTAGGCTATAGGGAAGCGCCGTCCAATGGCCGTCGCCATTGGCAAGCACCGCAACACCGCAGATGGGTGCCTGGCGGCCCGCCCTACGGGGCTTGCCGGCTTGCCCACCCTCTTTGTTGCCGCTTCTCGCCGGGCAATGAGCCCGCCGTCAAAGCGGCGCCTCGATGGTGAACAAGCCGGTAAGCCAGAGGCATTGGCGATTCGTGCAAACCTTCCCTAGCGACGCCGGGCGTTCCGGCTCGTCTTCTTACCCCGAAATTGAGGTGACCGATGCAGGTAGACCATCACGATCTGGCACATGAATTCCCGGAATTTAAAGACCGGATTCACGAGCTCAAGACCAGCGACACTCATTTCCATAAGCAGTTCGAGCGTTACGACGAACTGACCAAGGAAGTCGAGCGGCTGGAGAAGCAGGACGAGCCGGTCACCGACGAGCACATGGAAGATCTCAAGAAGCAGCGCCTGGCGCTGAAAGATGAGCTCTACGGCATGCTCAAGGGCTGATCGCCTCGATCGATGCCAGTGCCGAAGGGCCCGCCTGGTTCAGGTGGGCCCTTTTGCTTGTCAGTCGTCAGTGCACGAGGAGAGCCGCCATGAAGGTAATCAAGGCCGGCACGGTCTATTTCCTGTGGGTGTTCGCCGCCGGGTTCGCGCTCGGCGTGGTGCGGGAGCTGTGGCTGGCCCCGTGGCTGGGCACACGGGCCGCCGAACTGGCCGAGATGCCGGTGATGCTGCTGGTGGTCGTGCTGTCCGCCCATTGGACGCTGCGCCGGTTCGCGCTGCCCGCGACAATGCCGACACGGTTGGCGACCGGCATGCTGGCCGTGGGTTGGTTGCTGCTCGCTGAGATCGCGCTGGTGCTCGGCCTGCGCGGCCTGACGCTGGCGGAGTACCTGGGCGGACGTGACCCGGTGGCCGGCACCGCGTACGCGCTCAGCCTGCTCCTGATGGCCGCCATGCCGTGGTTGCTGGGTCGAGCTGGGCGGCAATGATCCCCTGTAGGAGCGGCTTTAGCCGCGAAGGGCAGGTATCGGCCCTGGACTATTGCGTGGGCTATCGCGGCTGAAGCCGCTCCTACGGAGATTCTCTCCCGTTGTCTGCCGAAACCGCGGCGATACGGCAATCAAGGAACGGCCGGAGCGGGTTATGGACTGGGCGGGACGATCAACGCCCCGGAGGCATCGACCACCGCCGGGCTTGTCTGGGCGGCGGCGCGGTCGAAGTCGATCGAGCCCTTGACCAGCCAATCGATCGCGAGCGGGTAGATGCGGTGCTCGACGCCATGGATGCGCTGCTTGAGCGACTCGACGTCGTCTTTATCGAAGATTTCGAGGCGGCCCTGCACGATCGGCGGGCCGGCATCCACGGTCGGGGTGACGAAGTGTACGGTCGCGCCGTGGACACGGTCGCCGGTTTCCAGTGCCCGGGCGTGGGTGTTCATGCCCGGGTACTTCGGCAGCAGCGAGGGATGGATGTTGATCAGGCGACCCTGGAAGCGGTCGACGAAGTCATCGGTGAGAATGCGCATGAAGCCGGCCATGACGATCCAGTCGGGCCGTGCCGCGTCGATGGCCTCGGCCATGGCGGCGTCGAAGGACTCGCGGTCGGCAAAGTCCTTGTGGTCGATCAGCCGGCTGGGGATGCCGTGCGTCCGGGCGCGTTCGAGCGCGTAGGCGCCGGGGCGGTTGACCACCAGCAGGACGATCTCGGCGTCCAGCCGGCCGTTCTCGCAGGCATCGATGATTGCCTGGAAATTCGAGCCGTTGCCGGAGGCCAGGACGACCAGCCGGGCTTTGTCCCTGGCCACCATCAGCGGTAGATGACGGGCTCGCCGTTACCCCGCTCGACGATCTCGCCGATCATCCAGGCGTTCTCGCCGGCCGCCTGCATCGCACCGATGGCCGCCTCGGCCTGGTCGGCGGCGACGATCACCACCATGCCGACCCCGTTGTTGAAGGTGCGGCGCATCTCGCCGATCTCGACGTTGCCCTGCTCGGCCAGCCAGTCGAACACCGCCGGGCGCTGCCAGCTCGACCAGTCGATGGCCGCGGCCAGGTGATCCGGGTAGACGCGTGGCAGGTTCTCGGTCAGCCCGCCGCCGGTGATGTGGCTCATCGCGTGGATGTCGACCTGCTCGGCCAGAGCCTGCACAGCTTTCGCATAAATACGGGTCGGGGCGAGCAGTTGCTCGCTCAGTTGCTTGCCCTCGGTGGTGTTCCAGTCGGGCTGGGCGCGCTCGATGATCTTGCGGATCAGCGAGTAGCCGTTGGCGTGCGGGCCGGAGGCGGGCAGGGCGATCAGCTTGTCGCCGGCGGCCACCTTGCTGCCGTCGATCAACTGGTCCTTTTCCACCGCGCCGACAGCGAAGCCGGCGAGATCGTAGTCGCCTTCCTCGTACATTGACGGCATCTCGGCGGTCTCGCCGCCGATCAGGGCGCAGCCGGCCTGCTCGCAGCCATTGGCAATGCCCTCGACCACCTGGGCGGCGACGTCGACGTCGAGCCGGCCGGTGGCGTAGTAGTCGAGGAAGAACAGCGGCTCGGCGCCGGTGACCAGGATGTCGTTGACGCACATGGCGACCAGGTCGATGCCGATGGCGTCATGCTTGCCCAGATCGATCGCCAGGCGCAGCTTGGTGCCGACCCCGTCGGTGCCCGAGACCAGTACCGGTTGCTTGAATTTGCTGGTATCCAGAGCGAACAGGCCGCCGAAGCCGCCCAGGCCGCCCATGACCTCGGGGCGCTGGGTGCGCTTGACCGCCGGCTTGATGCGTTCGACCAGGCTGTTGCCGGCATCGATGTCGACGCCCGCGTCGCGGTAGGTGAGGGGGGTGTTTTCCGAAGGAATTTCCTGGGTCATGGCGGTAGGCTGAACGCTTGGTTTGAGATGGCGCGTAGTCTACATCAATCTCGGCATCCGGCGCCCCCTTCGGTGGGTGTCGCAAGGGCGCGAATCGCATTGAATGGAGCGGCAATGAAAACCATCTATCGGGCAGCGGACATCCTCGAGGCGCATATCGTCTGCGGCATGCTGAATGCCGAGGGCATCGAAGCCGAGGTGGCCGGTTTCTATCAGCAGGGCGCGGTGGGCCAGCTGGCGCCGCAGGATTTCGCGCGGGTGATGCTGATCGACGAGCGGGACGAGGAGCGGGCCGAGCGCCTGATTGCCGACTACGAACAGCGTGACCCCGACCCACCCGGTCAACGCGAGCAGTCGAGCGAGGAGGGGGCGCCGGATGTGGAAGAGTCGTCACGGCTGGCCTGGTGGCTAGTGATTGCCGCCTTGGTAGTGCTGGTGGTGAGCTGGGGAATGTCGTGAGGTAAACGCGAATGGATGGGGAATGAGAACCGTTACTATATTAACAAGTTAGCGTTATCTAAATGATTTTCCTGCCGGGGGAAAGCGCGCTACAGTCGGGATGTTGTCAATCCATCCAAGGGAGAGGAAACATGACGGATAAGCAATCACAGGAGTACGACCTGCCGATGGATCGATCGCGCCGGCGCTTCGTGGGTGGGGCGCTGGCCTCGGCCGTGATCCCGCTGATGGCGATCGCCCCGGCGCAGGCGCAGGAACTCGAGCAGTTGTCCGAGGACGACCCCATGGCCAAGTCGCTCGACTACAAGCACGAGGCCGGCGAGGTCGAACACCCGTCGCACAAGGGCGGTCAGACCTGCGAGAACTGCGCGCTCTACAAGGCCGATGCGGCCGGCGACGGTTGGGGCGGTTGCGCGATTTTCCGCGGTAAGGCGGTCAAGGGCAGCGGCTGGTGCAGTTCCTACGTCAAGGGGTGAGCCAGAAAGACTGAGCCCGGCGGCCCGGATCGTCTGATCTGGCCGCACAACGAGAAAACGGCCCGGGATGTCCGGGCCGTTTTTTTGTGTCTGCTGAAATCGTGACGGGATTCGCGCCAGAGGCGTGGCTTACTTGCCCTGGCCCCAGGAGTCACGCAGTGTCACGGCCCGGTTGAACACCGGGCGCTGACCCGGCACGTGCTCCTTCTGGTCGGCGACGAAGTAGCCGTGGCGCTCGAACTGGTAGATCGATTCGGGCTCGGCATTCGCGGCGCGTGCCTCGATATAGACGCTCAGGGTATGGATCGAGTCGGGGTTGAGGTCGTCGAGGAAGTCGCGCTCGACGTCCGGATCGTCACCCTCTCGGCGCGCGCCCGGCGCCGGGACATGGAACAGGCGGTCGTACTGTCGGAGCTCGGTCTCGACGGCGTCACGCGCGGACAGCCAGTGGATGTTGCCCTTGACCTTGCGCGCATCGGAGCCCGGCGTGCCGGACTTGGTGTCCGGGTCATACTCGGCGTAGACGCAGGTGACGTTGCCGTCGTCGTCCAGGTCGTGGCCGACGTGCTTGATGATAAAGCCGTAGCGCAGGCGCACCTCGCCGTCGGGCTTGAGGCGGAAGTACTTCTTGGGCGGATCGAGGGCGAAGTCGCCGCGCTCGATCCACAGCTCGCGGGTGAGTGCGACCTCGCGCTTGCCCCAGTCGGGCTTCTGCGGGTGGTTGGGGGCCTGGCAGGTCTCCTCGTGGTCCTCGGGAAAGTTCACCAGCACCAGTTTGAGCGGGTCGAGCACGCCGATGCGGCGCTCGGCGGACTCGTTGAGCGTCTCGCGCATGCAGTCCTCGAGCACGCCGAAGTCGATCAGGCTGTCGGACTTGGACACGCCGATGCGGTCGGTGAACAGCTTGAACCCCGCCGGGGTAAAGCCGCGTCGACGCGCGCCCTTGAGCGTGGGCATGCGCGGGTCGTCCCAGTCGTCGACATGACCGCCCTCGACCAGCTGGATCAATTTCCGCTTGGAGAGCGGCATGTAGGTGAGGTTCAGCCGCGAAAATTCGATTTGCTGCGGCAGCGGGCGCTCGAAGAAGCCCAGGTCCGCAAGCTTGTCGATGAACCAGTCGTACAGTGGACGATGGTCCTCGAATTCCAGCGTGCACAGCGAGTGGGTGACCCCCTCGATGGCATCCGACACGCAGTGGGCGTAGTCGTACATCGGGTAGATCGGCCAGTCGTCGCCGGTGCGGTGGTGGTGCGCGTGGCGGATGCGGTAGATCGCCGGGTCGCGCATGTTGAGGTTCGCCGCGGCCATGTCGATCTTCGCCCGCAGGATGTGCTCGCCATCCTTGAACTCGCCGTCACGCATGCGGGTAAACAGATCGAGGTTCTCCTCGATCGAGCGATCCCGATAGGGACTGTCGGTGCCCGGTTCGGTCAACGTGCCGCGGTTGGCGCGCATTTGCTCGGCCGACTGGGAATCGACGTAGGCCAGCCCGGCCTTCACCAGCGCGACCGCGCCCAGGTAGAGCGTCTCGAAGTAGTCGGAGGCGAAGTGCTCGTGCGCGGGGTCTCGAAAGCCCAGCCACTCGATGTCCTCGCGGATGGCATCAACGTAGGCCTGCTCTTCCTTGACCGGGTTGGTGTCGTCGAAGCGCAGGTGGCAGATGCCGTCGTAGTCCCGCGCCAGGCCAAAGTTGAGAAAGATGCTCTTGGCATGCCCGAAGTGCAGGTAGCCGTTGGGCTCTGGCGGGAAGCGCGTGGTCACCTTGCCGCCGTAGGCGCCCTTCTCCTGGTCGGCGTCGATGCGGTTGCGGATGAAGTGGCTGATCGGCTCGTTGGATTCGGACATGCTGGCTCGATGGGTCTCGGCGAAGTGAAGCGACCATTGTACGAAAAATCGGCAGGCTCGCCGCCCCTTGGTCACGATTGATACGGGGCTGTGATTGGGCGGGGCGCGATTGACGCCGAGTCGGGCAGGGCGCCCGACGGTTGATGATCAGCCAGTCCAGCGATCGATGGTCGCCTCGCGGCGGCGCTTGCCGCGTGTCGGGGCCCCTTCCTTGATCTGGCCGATATTGATCAACCCGATCAGGCGCTCGTTCTCGGCCAGACCCAGGGGGCGCATGACGTTCTCGTCGTAGACCCGCATGCCGGTTAGCCAGACGGCGCCGAAGCCCAACGCCTGGGCGGCGAGAAGCACTTGATGGGTGGCGATGCCGGCGGACAACAGTTGTTCGGTCTCGGGGATCTTGGCGTGGTCCGCTTCTTCACGGGCGATCGCGGCAATAATCATCGGCGCACGCTGTGCCCGGAGCCGTTCGCGCTCCAGGGTTTCCTCCTTGGCGTCGGGGTCTTTCTGGCGCATCGCCTCGACGAAGATCTCGCCCAGACGATCGAGGGCCGGGCCGTCGATCACCAGGAAACGCCACGGGTGCAGCCCGCCATGATCCGGGGCGCTTTCGGCGGCCTGCAGGATGCGCTGGAGCGTGTCGTCGTCGGGCGCCGGCCCGGTCAGGCCGGTGGGCGGGGTGGAGTGGCGATGGATCAGGGCGTCCACCAGGTCACGGTGTTCGGTCATGTCTGCGGGATCTCGATGTAAGGTTGGACAGTTTTCGTTCATAATGGCGGGCTGCGACCAACCTGATTGGTCATCGAACGGGCCACTTATGTTGAACCATTAGAAACGGCACTTGGCCCGAAGGGGGCGTTTTCTTGGCGCGAGCTCGGTTTTCGTCGATAATCACGCCCCATTTCAACCTGCTAGAGGATTTATGGCAAAAGAAGATTACATTGAGATGCAGGGCGTGGTGACCGACACCCTGCCGAACACCATGTTCCGAGTCGAGCTGGAAAACGGCCATGTGGTGACCGCCCACATCTCCGGTCGCATGCGCAAGAACTACATCCGCATCCTGACCGGCGACAAGGTCACGGTGCAGCTGACTCCCTACGACTTGACCAAGGGTCGCATCTCCTTCCGCTCCCGCTGATCCCGCGTCGGCTCTGCCGGTCGCCACCGATCCCGACGGACGATCTCACCCGGCCGCGCCTTGCGTGAGCCGGGCGTGCGCGTTTGTGCCTGCCGAAACGATCGAACCAAGAAAACGGCGCCCTCGTTGGGGCGCCGTTGGTCGTTGGCCGGTCCGCTTGCCTGACGTCAGGCCGTGGATGACTCCTCGGCAAGGGATTCGGCGGCGGGCGTGGCGATCAGGGCGGGTTCGTCCTCGTCCATGGTGAAACGCGCCTTGCCGCCGTCGGCGAGATCGCCGAACAGCATCTGCTCGGCCAGTGGCCGCTTGAGCTTGTCCTGGATCAGGCGACCCATCGGGCGGGCGCCGAGCACCACGTCGTAGCCTTCCTCACCGAGCCAGTGGCGTACCTCGTCGTCGACTTGCAGGGTGACGTGGTTCGCCTCGAGCTGCTGCTCGAGCTCCAGCAGTAGCTTGTCGACCACGTTGGCGATCTGCCGGGTGCCGAGCGAGCGAAACTGGATGATCGCGTCCAGCCGGTTGCGGAATTCCGGCGTGAAGCCGCGCTTGATCGCCTCCATCCCGGATGAGCCGATGTCCTGCGCGACGAAGCCCATGCTGTTCTTGGCCATTTCCTCGGCGCCCATGTTCGAGGTCATGATCAGGATGACGTGACGAAAATCGATGCTGCGACCGTTGGTGTCGGTCAGCGAGCCGTTGTCCATCACCTGCAGCAGCACGTTGAACACGTCCGGGTGTGCCTTCTCGATCTCGTCGAGCAGCAGCACGCAGTGCGGGTTCTTGTGGATCTTCTCGGTGAGCAGGCCGCCTTCGTCGAAGCCGACATAACCCGGCGGGGCGCCGATCAGCCGCGAGACGCTGTGGCGCTCCATGTACTCGGACATGTCGAAGCGCACCGACTCGATGCCCAGCAGCCGCGCGAGCTGCTTGGCGACCTCGGTCTTGCCCACGCCGGTGGGTCCGGCGAACAGGTACGAGCCGATCGGCTTGTTGTCCGGTCGCAGGCCCGAGCGCGCCAGGCGGATCGCGGTGGTGATCTGCGCGATCGCCTCGTCCTGGCCGAAGACCACCATCTTGAGGTTTCGATCGAGGTTGCGCAGCACCTCGCGATCCGAGGTGGAGACGCTGCGTTCCGGGATGCGCGCCATCCGGGCGACCACGCGCTCGATGTCGCTGGCGGTGATGCGGTTGTCCTCGGGCCGCGGGTGGAGCAGGCGATACTGCGCACCGACCTCGTCGATCACGTCGATCGCCTTGTCCGGCAGGTGGCGGTCGTTGATGTGGCGCGTCGAGAGCTTCACCGCCGCCTCGATCGCCTCGTCGGTATAAACGACGTGGTGGTGCTTCTCGTAGCCCTCGCGCAGCCCGTGGATGATGTCGATGGTCTCGTCCTGGGTGGGCTCGGGCACGTCAATCTTCTGGAAGCGACGCGTCAGCGCGGCGTCCTTCTCGAAGATGCTGCGGTATTCCTGGTGCGTGGTCGACCCGATACAACGCAACTCACCCGAGGCCAGCGCCGGCTTGATCAGGTTGGAGGCATCCATCGAGCCGCCGGAGGCCGAGCCCGCACCGATCAGGGTGTGGATCTCGTCGATGAACAAGATCGCATCGGGCACCGAGCGGACCTTCTTCAACACGATCTTGAGGCGCTTCTCGAAGTCACCGCGGTACTTGGTGCCGGCGACCAGCGCACCGAGGTCGAGCGCGTAGATGGTGGCCTCGGACAACGCCTCGGGCACCTCGCCGTCGACGATCTTGCGCGCCAGGCCCTCGGCGATGGCGGTCTTGCCCACGCCGGCCTCACCGACCAGCAGCGGGTTGTTCTTGCGGCGGCGGGAAAGGACCTGCTGGACGCGCTCGAGTTCGGCGCTGCGGCCGATCAACGGGTCGATCTTGCCTTCGGCGGCCTGCTTGTTGAGGTTGATGGCGAAGTTCTCGAAGGCGTTCTCGTCGGCCGGCTGCTCGTCGGCGTCCTCGACGTCGGCCTGGTTGATCTCGGGCTCTTCGTCATCAACGCCCTCGTCGTCGGCCTCGGGGCCGTGCGAGATGAAATTGATCACGTCGAGACGCGTCACGCCGGCCTTGTGCAACAGGTGCACGGCGTGGGCGTCCTGTTCGCCGAAGATCGCGGCGAGCACGTGCGCGCCGGAGACTTCGCTGCGCTGGGCGGCCTGCACCTGCATCACTGCCCGTTGGAGCACGCGCTGGAAGCCCAGCGTCGGCTGGGTTTCACGCGGGTCGTTCTCCGGGATGCGCGGGGTGGTGCGACGGATGTGCGCCTCGAGGTCCATGGCGAGCTGCGAGATATTGGCGTTGCAGCCCTCCAGCACCATGCGCGCGTCGGGGTCTTCGAGCAGCGTGTGCAGCAGGCTCTCGAGGGTAACGAATTCGTAGTTCTGGCGCCGGGCGCGATCGAACACGCGGCTCAGAGTGGTTTCGAGGGATTTGCTCAGCACCGATCCTCTCCTCCGGTCTGGTGAGGGAACCCGTCAACGGTTCCCTGGGGTGGCCTGGCATCGGTTGATAGCCGGGCCGTTGCCCATGACCCGATGATACGCCGGATTGCGACGTTGCCAACGGGGTGAGGAAATTTAGGAACCTCTGCGTTCCTACTTCGCACAGAGGTTCGATGTGGGTCTACTCGGCGCGTTCCATCACGCACATCAACGGGTATTCGTGTTCTCGGGCGATCTGGTTCACCTGGCCGACGCGGGTCTCGGCGATCTCGCGCGTGAATTCACCGCAGACCCCCCGCCCATAATGGTGCACTTCCAGCATGACGGCGTTGGCCTGATCGAATGTCATGCCGAACAGCTGTATCAGGATCTGCACCACGAAATCCATGGGGGTGAAGTCATCATTCAACAAGAGCACCCGGTACATGGGGGGCTCGTCGCTGACCGCCTGCTCCGAGGCTTCCTCGGTCTCCAGCGGGCGGTAGGTGGTCTGCGGGCCGGCGTTGATACCGGCAGTAAACGGTATGCGGGTGTGGCGGGTGTCAGTCATGTCCACAGTCTAACCCGAGCGAGCCCTGGTCCTCAGGGCAGCATCATTGGCTGCGCCGGCTCGCTTTTCACGCCGGTGAGGGCCGAGCCGAATTCCTGGGCGGTCGCGCCCAGCAGTTGCTCGAGGCGATTGCTGCGTGGGGTCAGGTCGACCTGGTGCTCGACGCCGATGCGATCTCGAATCACGCCACGCACGCTGTCGAGGCCGTCGATCAGGCCATTTTCCACGGCGGTTTCGCCGGTGTAGAAGAGCCCCGAGAAGATTGCCTCGTCGTCAGCCAGCCGGTCGCCGCGGCCCGTCTTGACCGCCTCGATGAACTGTTCGTGGATCTCGTCGAGTACGCCCTTGAGGTACATGGTTTCCTCGGGATCGGTCGGGCTGAACGGGTCGCCGATCGCCTTGTTCTCGCCGGCGGTGAGCAGTCGACGTTCGATACCGAGCTTCTCCATCGCATCGACGAAACCGAAGCTGTCCATGCGCACGCCGATCGATCCCACGATCGAGGAGGGGTTGGCGTAGATCTCGTCGGTCGCGGCGGCGATGAAGTAGCCGCCCGAGGCCGCCATGTCCTCGGCCACCGCGTAGATCGGCTTGTCCGGGTACTCCTCCTTGAGTTCGCGGATGGCATTGAAGATCGCGCTGGACTGCACCGGGCTGCCGCCGGGGGTGTTCAGGCGCAGCACGATGCCCTTGACGTTGTCTTCCTCGAACGCCTTTTCCAGCTGCGGGATCACGCGGCGGGCCTCGGTGGTTTCGCCCGCAGCGATCAGGCCGGTGATGTCGATCACGGCCGCGGTGGGCTTGGATAGGCCAGGTGCTTTTCGGTCACCGGCGGTGAACAGCAGGGTGATCAGGGTTAACGACCAGACCACCAGGGCGACGGAAACAAAACGGAAAAACACCTTCCAGCGCCGTGCGCGGCGTTGCTCGACCAGCCCATGACGAGCCATGTCGAGCAGGGCATCACGCGCCCAGTCCGGTGAGGCCTCGCCCTTTTCGCGACGAGGCGGTTTTTCCTCGTTGCGCGGTTCGCCGGGGTGGTAGTCCGGGCCACCGGGCGGTTCGATGCGCACGTCGTCTGGCGGGATGTTCTGGCTCATGGAGATCTTGCCTGCGTTGTCGTCCTAAGGCGGTCGCCCGAAGTGATGGTGAGATCCTATCGTACGGGCGGCTCACCGATATCGTGAGGTGTGTCGGATCAGCCGGCGCCCCCGACGACCGAATCAGACGGCGGGAGGGGTGCCGGGTTCCCGGGGGGCGCTCGGTTTCGCGATGGGTTGATTGCCCTGCTCCTGTCCCTGCCCGTCGTGCAGTCGGGCCAGCCGCTCGATCAACCAATCCGGGCGTGCTGCGGCCAAACGCTCGCGCGGGTGCGCGCCATGGGTGATACCGATGGCGTGCGTGCCGGCGTTGCGCGCCATCAGCAGGTCGAAGTCGGTGTCGCCCACCATCCAGGTCTCGGTCGGGCCGCTGCCCGTGTAATCGAGTATGCCGTCGAGCATCTCCGGGTGGGGCTTCGAGCGCGTTTCTTCGGCAGTGAGCGTGTGGTGAAAGTAGTCCGCCGTTCCCGTCTGCGCAAGGGCGCGATCGAGCCCGCGGCGCGACTTGCCGGTGGCCACGGCCAGCAGGCAACCGGTTTCCGCCAGCGCATCGAGCAGCGCCTGGGCTTCCGGATAGAGTGCGACCGGCTCCTCGTTGGCGAAGTAGCAGCGGTGATAGGCCTGGGCGAGCGCCTCGCGGAAGCGATCCTCGGCCTCGGGGAACAGTTCGGTGATGGCGTTGGCCAGCGACAGACCGATGATGCCGCGTATCGCCTCGTCGGGCAGCGGCGGGTGGTCCACCGACACCAGCGCTTCCTGGAAGGCGATGACGATCCGCCCGGTGGAGTCGGCCAGCGTGCCGTCCCAGTCGAACACGACCAGTCGGGGCGGGACGACCAGGTGTGCTGGGCGGATCAGGAGTCTGCTGATGTCGGTCATGAAGGGGGTTATCGGGGCGGCTGGTGGTTTTTCAAGGTGAGCCCGGCGTTATCCAGCAACGGCTGCCAATAATCCGGCGGGTTGCTGGTAATAGTCAGTCGGCCGCCGTGGGTCGGGTGGGTGAGGGTGAGTCGATAGGCGTGCAGCATCAGGTCGGGGCGGCGGCGTGCCAGGGGCCGGTCGAGAGTGCGCTCGCCATACTTGCTGTCACCGACGATCGGATGGCCCGCATGCCGGCAGTGCACGCGGATCTGATGGGTGCGTCCGGTATGCAGCGTCGCCGCCATCAGGCTGACCGCCGGACCGCGATGGCTGGTGCCGAGGCGTTCGAAGTCGGTGCGGGCGGACTTCCCCAAACGGGTATCGACGACCACCCGGTGGGCGCGCCCATCGCCCTGGTCTTTGCGCAGCGGGGCGGTGATGGTCTGGTGAACGTCGCGCCAGTGGCCGTGGCAGAGGGCCAGGTAGCGTTTCTTCGCCGCGCCCTCGGGGCGGAACTGCTCCTGCAGGGCGAGCAGTGTCTCGCGGGACTTGGCCACCACGATCAGGCCGCTGGTTTCGCGGTCGATGCGGTGGGCCAGTTCCAGTGTCGCGCCGTCGCCGCGGGCGGCGCGAAGGAGCTCGATCAGGCCGAAGTCGAAACCACTGCCGGCATGCGCGGCCAGCCCGGCCGGCTTGTCGATCACCAGCAGCGCCTCATCCTCGTGGCGGACCAGCGTCTCGATTCGTTCCAGCCAGCCGGCGGGAATGCGGGCGGCAGGACGTGCCACCTCGGGGTCGCCGCGCAGATCGCGCACCGGCGGGATGCGCACGATGTCGCCGTCGCGCAGGCGCTGCATCGGCTTGGCGCGCTTCTTGTTGACCCGCACCTGTCCCTTGCGGATCAGGCGGTAGACCAGCGCTCGCGGCTGCTTGTCGTGCTGGGCGCCCAGCTCGCGCAGCAGGAAGTTGTCGAGGCGCTGACCGTCACTGCGCGCGTCGACGGTTTCGAGGCGGACGCGCGGGCGTTCGGCGGGGGCTTGTTCGGCGGCGGCTTGGCGGTTCTCGGCTGTCATCGGCTCGTGTTTACTCTCGGCGCAATTGAGACCGTGCGCTGGCGGGGTTGTGATAGTATCAGCGCACTGTGGCGAAAGTCAGGTGGTGTGGCACGTGCCGACCACCCGCGGCAGCCAGCGAGCGCTCGGGTTCTTTAGTCAAGCCGGCGACTCATGCCAGCCCATCCCGTTTGCCCACGATGCGGCCTCGCCAACACCATTGGCTCGGTCTCGACGGGCACGACCAGCCTCGGGCTGCCGCCCGCTCACAGTTGTCAAGAACGATCAACGGTTGTTACGTCCTGTACTCAATGCGCCTTTTCCGGTTCCTCTCCCTGCCGCTCGCCGTCCTGTACCGCCTCGTCGCGGTCGGACGGCAGGCGTCGTGTTCGCGTTTCTGCGCGGCTCGGCGACTGGCGGGATGGTCGGCAAACGCGCGTCGGGGCGTTCCTCTGAACTCAAGTCACCTGTCGCGCGCGGCCCTTTGCCAGCCGCGGCTTGTGCAGAAACGTCGAGAATTTTTCCATGAAACGAATGCTGATCAACGCAACGCACTCCGAGGAGATCCGCGTTGCGCTCGTAGACGGGCAACGTCTCTATGACATTGACATAGAGACCCCGTCCCGGGAGCAAAAGAAGGCCAACATCTACAAGGCGACCATCACGCGCATCGAGCCCAGTCTCGAGGCCGTTTTCGTCAATTACGGCGCCAATCGCCACGGTTTCCTGCCCTTCAAGGAGATCTCGCCCGAGTACTTCGACCCCAAGGCGGTCGACGACAAGGGGCGTCCGATCATCAAGGACGCGCTCAAGGAAGGTCAGGAACTGATCGTCCAGGTCGAGAAGGAAGAGCGTGGCAACAAGGGCGCGGCCCTGACCACGCTGGTCAGCCTGGCCGGGCGCTACCTGGTGGTCATGCCCAACAATCCCAAGGCCGGTGGCGTCTCGCGCCGCATCGAAGGCGATGATCGCGCCGAGATCAAGGCCGCACTGGCGCAACTGAACGTGCCGGCAGGCATGGGTCTGATCGTGCGTACCGCCGGTGTTGGTCGTGACGTCGAGGAACTCCAATGGGACCTCGACTACCTCGTCCAGGTCTGGAGCGCGATCCACGAGGCGGCCGAGGGCCGTCAGGGCCCCTTCCTGATCTACCAGGAAAGCAACCTCATCATCCGGGCGCTGCGCGATTACATGCGCAACGACATCGGCGAGATCCTGATTGACGAGCCGACCATCTATCAGCAGGCGATGGATTTCGTTCGGATGGTCACGCCCAAGGTCGCCGACAAGATCAAGCTCTACGACGATCCCACGCCGCTGTTCTCCCGGTATCAGATCGAATCGCAGATCGAGTCGGCCTACCAGCGCAACGTCACGCTGCTCTCGGGGGGCGAGCTGGTATTCGACGTCGCCGAGGCGATGACCGCGGTCGATATCAACTCCGGGCGCAATACCAAGGGCCAGGACATCGAGGACACCGCCTTCAATACCAACCTGGAGGCGGCCGAGGAAATCGCGCGGCAACTGCGCCTGCGGGACCTGGGCGGGTTGATCGTGATCGATTTCATCGACATGGGCTCCTCCAAGCACCAGCGCGAGGTGGAAAACCGCCTGCGCGATTCGCTCAAGTATGACCGCGCCCGGGTGCAGACCAGCCGCATCTCACGTTTCGGTCTGCTGGAAATGTCACGTCAGCGCCTGCGTGCCTCGCTGGAGGAATCCAGTCAGCACATGTGCCCGCGCTGCAACGGGCAGGGCGTGATCCGCTCGGTCGAGTCGCTGTCGCTGGCGATCCTGCGTCTGCTGGTCGACGAGGCGATGAAGGACAACACCGGACGCGTCATCGCGCAGGTGCCGATTGATGTGGCCACCTACCTGCTCAACGAGAAGCGTGACCAGATCAACGAAATCGAGCAGGCCAACAGCGTCGACCTGTTGTTGATCCCGAATATCAATCTCGAGACCCCGCACTACGAGATCGAGCGTGTGCGGGCCGACGACAACGAGGCACAGGCCCGTGACGTCCAGCAGATGATCGAGCCGCTGAGCGTCGAGACCCCGTCGCCCGAGCCGCGTCATCGTCTGGCCGAGAAGGCCGCGGTCCAGACCATTCCGCGGGCGGCCCAGCCGGCCTCGGAAAAGCCGGAAAAGGCCGCCGAGCCCGCTGCAGCGGCTCCGACGGCGTCGGCTGCTCCGGCCGCCCCGGCCGCCGAGAGCGCGCCGCTGCGCCCGATCGCCAATGGGGCGGTTTCCTTGCTGCGTCGCGTCGTGGGTCAGCTCTTTGGTGCTCGTGCCGACGAGGACGAAGGGGCCGAACCTGCCTCGCGCAAGGGCAAGGACTCTGGCAAGGGTAGCGAGAAGTCCGGTGACCGCTCTGGTCGCAAGGCCGACGGTCGTCGCAAGTCCGGCAGTGACAAGGCCGAGAAAGCCAAGTCCGCTCGTGACGAGTCCCAGGACAAGGGGCAGGATAAGGACAAGGATGCCGGTCAGGGCAAAGGCAAATCGGGTAACCGACGTCGTCGCGGTCGTGGTCGTCGCGGCGGCAGCGGCGGCAACCCGGCTCAGCAGGATGCCGGCCAGAAGCCCGAGCAGAAGAACGAGCAGCCGGCCGAGACCAAGGCCGAGCCTAGCCGCGGCAAGTCGCCGACCGACGGCGAGAGCAAGAAGGACGGTGGCCAATCCGGTCGTGGCGGTTCGGGTGGCTCCGGCGGCAAGGGCCGTAGCCGCGGTGATCGTGGGCCGAAGAGCGAGCCGCGTACTCCGCCGCCGCTGGGCGAGCGCGAGCGTCAGTTGGTCGACCAGCAACTGGCCGCGCCGATCAGCGAAGGCAAGAGCCTGCCGCTCGACGTCTCCAAGAAAAGGGGCATGGCCGAGGAGCTGCCCCCCAACGCGGCCGTGCGACTGGAGGCCAGTGATCGGTTGGTCAAGGCGACTGATGCCAAGACCACCAAGGTGGCCGCCGCACCCAAGGCGGCCTCCGGCAGCGCAGCCTCAGCAGTGACCGCCCAGGTGACCGCCCAGGACGTGACCGATTCCGGCGCATCGAGTCAGGCGCAAGGGAACGCCCCTGAAGTGACCTCTGATGCCGGGCGGTCACAAGGCGAGGCCCCGGTTGAGACACCGAAGGCTACCGAGTCGATGCCGACTCGTGAGGAGTCGGTGGACATCGAGGCCAACCCGGCGACCGATACCGAGCAGTCGGTAACGGCGAGTGCCGCATACGCCAAAGCCGATGCCGGGCCGGCATCCACTGGGTCGTCCGTGATGGCCGAGCCTACGTCGTCAGACTCTGCGGCCGATCAACCGGCGGAAAAGACGCCGGTGACCGAGTCCAAGGCGGCCGAAGCGCAAGCGCCCGACGTCGCCGAGCAGGAGACCGGTGCCGAATCGCCCAGCGACGAGGAAAAGCGCGAACGCTGATTTGGTCGCCATTACGTCGCACACAAGAACGCCCCGCTTAATCTAAGCGGGGCGTTTTCTTTTGCGGCATCCCTGCCGGTGTGGCGGGGACGCGTCTTGGAGGAAATCTCCGCTTGTCAGGTTTACCCTAAGTGACGGCGCCGAATGTCCTCGAGCAGATTGCCGGCGGCCGCCTCGACCATGTCGAGGACTTGCTCGAAGCCATTGCCGCCGCCGTAATACGGGTCCGGCACTTCGTCGAGGCCATAGTCCGGCGCGTAGCTCATGAACAGGTGGGGCTTGTCACGCAGCGCCTCGTCGGCGAGCGATTGCAGGATCTCGAGGTTGGCCAAGTCCATGGCGAGCACGTAGTCGTATTCGGCGATGTCCTCGGGACGCACCTGGCGAGCCGTGAGGTGATCCATACGGTACTGGCGGGTCATCGCGGCCCGCATGGCGCGTTCATCGGGCGGATTGCCGACGTGGTAGGCGTGGGTGCCCGCCGAATCGATGCGGATGCGATCGGCCAGATCGGCCTGCTCGACCAGTCGCTCGAACACGGCGTGGGCGGTGGGCGAACGGCAGATGTTGCCCATGCACACGAACAAGACGCTCGGGGCCTTGGTCTCCGTCATGTCGTACCTCGTCGGTTGTAGGGGTGGGGCGGGCAGATGAAATGGGCTGCCCGGTCGATTGGCGGTAATGTAACCAAAATCCCGTGGCCTTGCTCGGTGGGGACGGAAATCTCCCCGATGCTTCGCCTTCGCATCGACGAGGATTCGGCGGTTTGTCGTGATCGGCGCAAATCCCGGTGACAGGGTGTTGACAGCCTCCGTCGTGCCGGTACAATGCGCGCATTCCTCAGGTACGAGGGGCCATAGCTCAGCTGGGAGAGCGCCTGCGTGGCACGCAGGAGGTCGGCGGTTCGATCCCGCCTGGCTCCACCAAATATCAGAAAAATCCCGGGTTCGCGGTGGCGACCCGGGATTTTTTGTTCTGGCCGGTATGCCCAGTTTCTCAGTTGAAGTTGATCGAGCGACTGACCTGGCCATTGGCGGGGACCTGCAGGGTCAAATCGCGGTCATGTCCCTGGTAGCGGGCCGTGGCGGTGTAGCGGCCGGCCGGCAGGTCGATGTAGATCATCGGCCCGTCCGTGGTGGCCTCGAATCGTGTCTCACCGTCGGGCGTGCGGATGGATACGTCCACTGACGAGACGAACGCGCCGCGCGCGCCCTTCGAGAACTGCAGTACCACTGGGTAGGACGAGCCGTGCTCCTCCAGCCAGGCGCGCTCTCCGGTGCCAAGCCCGCCGGTCAGGTAGCGAATCCCCTGGTGCTCACGCACCTCAATAGTGCTTTCGGCCATTTCGTTGGGGCTGGCCGGTTGGCGCTGCTCTTCAGTGACGGGCTCCCACCCGGGTTGGTTCCAGGGCTCGTCATCGACCGCCCAGGCGGTCTGTGCGATCAGTGGCAGCGTCAAGGCGAGCCCCAAGGTCAGGATTGTTCTCGGCATGGTTACATCTCCTCGTTTTCGGTTTGATCAATGTGCGGCGCTTGCATCGGTGATCTAGGTTAGTCACATGACAACCCCGACAAGTTTCCTCGAACCCGCCGCATCGACTCCTTGGTACGCCGTGAACGATGGCGTGATGGGCGGTGTGTCCGCCGGTGCGTTCCATGTCGACAACGGGATCGGCGTTTTCAGTGGTGAGCTATCGCTGGAGCATGGCGGCGGGTTCGCCTCCGTGCGTCGGGCGTTACCGCCAGGCGCGCTGGCCGATAGCGTTGGGATTGCGATCCGGTTTCGTGGTGACGGGCGTCGCTATCAGTGTCGGGTGGGTACGGGCGAAACGACACCCGGGATTTCCTACGCCGCCGGTTTCGATACGATTGCCGGCCAATGGCTGGAGGTCAGCCTGCCCTGGGCGGAGTTCGAGGCAGTGCGCCGCGGGCACGCCGTGCCCGACGCGCCGCGCTTGTCGCCGGATCGGATCGATCGGCTGGGTTTTCTGCTGGCGGACCATCGGGCCGGGCCGTTTCGCTTGGAGATCGCCTCGATCCGGGCGGCGTGAGGCGGCGCGTTTCCGGTTCCCGCGCGGCGGTTTCCCACCGTCGGTGTGCGTTCCATTGCCATCCAGGGCGCGTCCCCTGAACGATCGGAAACGGTTTCCCCTCCAATCGTGACAACGGCTGATGTTCGGCATCAGTCGGTCGAGTCGGCCCTTTCGACATCGACGACAACACCGCCCAATCTCAAGGAGCCTATGCAGCGACGACGAGTCCACCAACGCGTCACCCTGGTCATCCAGGTGATCATGCTGGCCGAGCTGGCATTCGCCCTATGGGAAGGGTTGTGGCTGACCTCCGTGATGACGGTACTCATCCTGATGCTGACCGTGGCGCCGGTACTGATGTTCAAACGCTTCGAGGTGTTCATTCCCTCGGAGCTCAAGCTTCTGGCGACGCTGTTTATCTTCGCCGCGTTGTTTCTGGGCGAAGTGCAGGGTTACTACACCCGTTTCTGGTGGTGGGATCTGGTGCTGCACGCCGCCTCGGGCTTCCTGCTGGGCATCGTCGGCTTTTTGCTGGTCTACATCCTCAACGAAAAGCACAACATCCGCTTTCACATGACGCCGGGGTTCGTGGCGCTGTTCGCCTTCATGTTCGCGCTGGGGATCGGTGCCCTGTGGGAGATCTTCGAGTTCTCGATGGACCAGGGGTTTGGCACCAACATGCAGAAACCGATGCTCGGCGATCCCTCCGGGCTGACCGACACCATGTGGGACCTGATCGTGGATGCCGTCGGGGGCGGCGTGATCGCGGTGTTGGGTTACGGGTATTTGAAAGTGGCCGCCGGGCGGTCGTTCCTCGAACAGTGGATTGCCTCGTTCCTGGAGGCCAATCCGCGGCTGTTCAACCGGCGCTGAGTCGCCTTGCCGTAATCAGAGCCGCCTCGCGCCATTTTCTTCAATGCGACGGTCCCGGCGGGCTCCAGAGGCGAGGGGAGGGCCGGCAGGTCGATGGCCTTCATCTCCCCTTTCAGGGACGGCAGGTTCCAGCTTCCCCGCGAAGGACCCGTGTGCGCCCTCACGCGCGGGCACGGGCATGCCGGCTCCGAGTTGCCAGTTACCTGATGTCGGTGGGTGCAGACTTCAGCTAAGCAAGGTGAACCTTGAGCGTTACCGGGACGTGTCGGATCCTCACTGGACCCGGTCAAGCCGTGCCGCCCGTTTGGCCTCGGTCAGCACGAACTCGGAGAAGGCCCGCGCGGCCGGGCTAAGGCGCTTGCCCTCGCGCTGGACGAGGTACCACTCTCGCATCAGCGGGAACCCCTGCACGTCGAGCACGCACAACTCCCCGGAGGCCAGTTCCGATTGGACGATGTGCAGGGAGACCACCCCCAGGCCGAGGCCGGCCTCCACGGCCTGCTTGATGGCCTCGTTCTTGTTCATCTCCATGGCGACCTTGAGCTCGAGACCGTGCTCGGCAAAGACCTTCTCCACCGCCCCGCGCGTGCCCGAGCCCGGCTCGCGCCCGACCAGCGGCTCGTCGGCCAGACGGGCGAGGGCAATGTTGCGGATCTTGGCAAACGGGTGGCTCGGGGAGGCGATGACGACCAGCGGGTTTTCCATGAACGGCTCGGCGATCAGGCCCAGCCCTTCCGGGGGGCGGCCCATGAGCGCCAGGTCGACGCTGTTGTCGGTCAGGTGCTGGAGTAGCGTTGCCCGATTGACGACGTTCAGGCTGATGCGTACCTCGGGGTTAACCTGCCGGAACAGGGCCATCAGCCGCGCCGCGAAGTAGCTTGCGGTGCTCGCCACGGAGACCTTCAGGGTCCCGCCTTTCAGCCCCTGCAGGTCGGCGAGTGTGTGCTCCAGGTTGTCGAGCTCCCGGCCGATGGCATGGCTGGTCGCCAGGGTTTCCCTGCCCGCCTCGGTCAGATGGATCTTCTTGCCGACGTGCTCGAACAGGGGCAGGCCCAGGGATTCCTCCAGTTGCTTGATCTGCATGGAGACCGCCGGCTGGGTGAGGTGGACGTCCTTGCTGGCACGGGAAAAGCTGCCGTGACGGGCAACGGCCTCAAGGATTTCGAGTTGGCGCAGGGTTAGTCTGATCATAAGAAAAATTGATTATCAGATATAGTTTGATGTCTGATTATAAACTCTGAATTTTATTTATAAACCCCACCGATTA
>NZ_JBDODP010000027.1:0-24432 GCF_044582135.1 Guyparkeria halopsychrophila
CAGGTCCGCGACGAATTGGCGCGTTTGATGGGCGCGGCATTGCACGAAGGCATCAAACGATTGTTTGCCCAGGTCGAACGGCAACTGTTCGACCAGGCCTCGTCGGCAACCGACAGCGATCAACGGGCCGAGGCGTTCGAGGCCATTGCCCATTCTCGAAGCGAGCAGGAGGCCTTCTATCGTGCCTTTGCCCAGACCCTGCTCGAACCGGCAGCCGACTGGCAACAAGCCGACTGGCATCAACTGATCGGCGACCGCACCCGTGCACTGAAATTTGAAGACCATCTCGCCGAGGCCGGTCAACGTTGCGGCATCGAGCACACCCAGTTCGAGGCGCGTGTCGGTCAACTGCACAACGATGACCCGGAGAACGTCCCCGCCGGGATGTTCACGCTCGAGTCGATCAGCCGCGCCTTTCTTGCCCAGACGCGCGAACTGCCCGATAGCGTTCGGTACCGATTGATCGCCCAGTGGGCCGAGCAGGTGCTGTTCCGCCTCACGCCGATCTACTCGGTACTCAATGACTACCTGATCCAGGTGGGCGTGTTACCCGGCATCAAGCGACTGCGCGACCCGCTGGCCGACTCGGCTCCTCTCGTCGCGCCACCCACCGCCCGGCCGACCGTGCCCGACGTACCGCAACACCTCGGCCCCTCACCCAAGGCACTGGCCGACCGACTGGAGCCATTGGTTCGCGCCAGCATAGGCGGGGACGACCAGTACCTGTTCCGCTTCGAGCGCGATCAGGACTGGCGCGCCGACGATTTCGCGGCCTTCATTCGCGACCGCCTCGAACCCACCCTGCCCGCCGGCAACTGGCCGGCCCGCAGCCGGGAAGTGATTCGACTGGTCGGCATGACCCTGGGCGACGTGCTCAATGATGGACTGATCGATCCGCGTCACCGCCGGCAGATCGCCACGCTGCAACTCGCGGTGTTGCTGCTCGCCTCGAGGGATCGGCATTTCCTCTCCGATGCCGATCACCCGATGCGCCGCATTCTCAACCTGCTCGCCCTGATCGGCTCGGACCCGGATCTCAAGCCGGACATCGAATCGACCGCGACCATCCTCGGCCCCATCCAGCAGACCGTGCTGGATAATCCCGCCGAGCTCGACGCGCTCGCCGAGCGCCTGCGCGACATCTCGCGCGGCAAGGCGATCGAATCGACCGAGCCGGCAATCACTCCCGCGCACGAGCGCCTGGCACAGATCGAAGAACGCTGCCGAGTCCGGGTTGGCAAGATCCTCGCCGGCCACACCAACGACATGCCCGTGCGCACGCCCACACGCGCCTTGCTTGTCGACGTGTTCGAGCCCTTCATGGTTCGCACCATGATCAACCAGGGCCGGCAAAGCGCCCCCTGGGCCGGGATCATCGGTCTGCTCCAGGAGGCACTGACCCTGCAACTCGACCCCACCCTGGGCCCGGAAGAGGTCAAGGCATTTGCCCGCGAGGCCTCGCGGGTGTTCAACGACCAGACCAGCGACGGTCTGCTCACCGATGAGCAGCACGCCCTCGACGCCTTCATCGAGTATCTCGACGCGCAAAGCCGCAACAGTCCGGACATGCCCGAGGCGCCAAGTACGAAATCAACGGCGACCGACCAATCGCCGACAAATGCCGTAATCGACGACCCGGCAACGGAGTCGTCTGCGGTCGACTCGCCAAGCACTCTCCCGCCGGTCGTCGAGGCGCAGTCGCCACCGGCAGCCTCGGCCACACCGAGTGCCGCCATCATTCCGGATCAAACCCAGGATCAAACCCCGGATGATGGCCCGACTGACGTGGATAACCTGGACAGACCGGCCCAGGACGCGACCCACAGCGCACCGGAACCCGCCGCCAGCGACATCCCCACCGACGGGCTGCTGCTTGCCTCGCTCGGTGTCGTTCAGGCATTTTTCCGGCAACAGGGCACAAGTGAGGAGTGGTTCGAGGTCTACACCGGACCCGGGCGTGCCCTGCGTCGCCTCAAAATTCGAGACCTCGATCCCGACAACGGCGTGGTCAGCTTTGCCAACCGCACGGGACAGGCCAAGCTAAATCTCCCCGTCGGCCAGGTGCTCGACGACCTGTTCGCCGATCGCACCCGGCCGGTCTTCGGCAACCCGCGGTTTGCCCGCGCGCTCGCCGACCTGCGCGACCGACTGGGGGAGCATCGCGATGAACACTGATTCCGCGAGCCGCCCTGATGATGACAAACACCACCGCGATCGCCGCGACTTCATGCGGCTCGACAAGACCGGCAACGGTCTGTTGCGCCTGCTTGGGGAATCTCACCCGGTCGGTCGGGGACGAATCATCGACATCAGCGCCAACGGGCTGAACCTCTGCTGCGATGTCGACTGGGCCGACCGAATCCAACCCGGCACCGGGGTCGAGGTGGTGGCTCGACTGGAAGAGAATGCCGAGCCGTTCTACCTGCTTGGCGAGGTCATCTGGTATCGACGCCTGGAAGATGACGAATGCCAGATCGGCATCGAACTGCCGATGCCCGAGGCAAAGCCTGATCTGCCGCGTAGCGACAATCGTGACTGGCGGGCCCTCTTCCTGGCCTGATCGCATGCGAAAGACGGCCTGAATACCATTCCCGCATTGACTGACGGCCGGTCCGACCCATCGATGGCCGCGCGGCGTGCACTAACTATTCGACAGGCCATTTCCCCCAGATCCTGCCGAGGTCGGCGACTGGCTGTTGTACAATTCGCGTCCTCAGCACGGACCGCCCTGCGAGCGCGTTTCGCGTCTTTAATTACGCGCGAGACCTGCTTGGGCACCTGACACACACCGACCCAGGCCACACGCCCGACCGACCTATGCGAATTATTACCGGTAACGCCGCTCGATCCCCGTTTCGCCTCGCCAAGCTCCAGCAGCGACTGGCGGCCATCCATCCCGGGATCGAGGCCGTGCACGCCCGGTTCGTGCACCTGGTCGACCGCACCGACGGCGGGCAGGTAGGCGAGGCCCGGCTCGAGGAACTCCTCGACTACGGCGAGCCGGTGGAAAAATGGTCGGATACCTGGCCGCGGATCGTGGTCGCGCCGCGCGCGGGCACCATCTCGCCGTGGTCGAGCAAGGCCACCGACATTGCGCGGATCTGCGGTCTGGACGGCATCGGGCGTATCGAGCGGGGCATCGAGTTCGCGGTATCCGGGCATTCGATCAACGTTGATGACTTCGACTGGCGTCCGGCCCTGCTCGAGGTGCTGCACGACCGCATGACCGAGTCGGTCTACAGCGATGAGGCGTCACTCGAGGCCCTGTTTACCCACGCGCAACCCGCGCCGCTGTCGCGTATCACTCTGGGTGACGATGCCGAGGGTGCGATTGCCGCGGCCAACCAACGCATGGGGCTGGCCCTCAGTGGCGACGAGGTCGATTACCTCGCCGACGCCTACCGTCGACTCGATCGCGATCCCACCGACGTCGAACTGATGATGTTCGCGCAGGCGAACTCCGAGCACTGCCGCCACAAGATCTTCAACGCCGGCTGGACCATCGACGGCGAGGACCGCGACCTGTCGCTGTTCGCGATGATCCGCAACACCCATCAGCGCCACCCCGAGGGCACGTTGTCGGCCTACAAGGACAACGCCGCGGTCCTCCAGGGCCAGGATGGCACCCGCTTTGCCGTCAATCCGGTCACCGGCAACTACGAGACGGTCGACGAACGCATCGACTTTCTCGCCAAGGTCGAGACCCACAACCACCCCACCGCCATCTCGCCCGATCCGGGTGCCGCCACCGGTGCCGGCGGCGAGATCCGCGACGAGGGCGCGACCGGCCGGGGCGGCAAGCCCAAGGCCGGCCTGAGCGGCTTCTCGGTCTCCAACCTGCGCATCCCGGAATTGCCGCAACCCTGGGAGGCGGCCACCGCGGACGTCGGCCGCCCGGACCGCATCGTCAGCCCGCTGGAGATCATGCTCGACGGTCCCATCGGCGCGGCGACATTCAATAACGAATTCGGACGCCCGGCGCTCGGCGGCTACTTCCGCACCCTGGAGATGAACACCGGCGAGGACGAAGGCGCGCACCAACGTCACGCCTGGGGTTACCACAAGCCGATCATGATCGCCGGCGGCGTCGGCGTGATCCGCCCCAACCTGATCGAGAAGGAACCCATCGCCCCCGGCCACCTGCTGATCGTGCTGGGCGGCCCGGCCATGCAGATCGGTCTCGGCGGCGGGGCCGCCTCCTCGCAGGACTCCGGTGCCGGCCACGCCGAGCTGGATTTCGCCTCGGTGCAGCGCGCCAACCCGGAGATGGAACGGCGCGTCCAGGAAGTGATCGACCGCTGCATCTCGCTCGGCGATACCAACCCGATCGTCTCGATCCACGACGTCGGCGCCGGCGGCCTGTCCAACGCCCTGCCCGAACTGATCAACGATGCCGGCATGGGCGGCAGCTTCGACCTGCGCCAGATTCCCAACGACGAGCCGGGCATGACGCCGCTGGCCATCTGGTGCAACGAGTCGCAGGAACGCTATGTGCTGGCGATCCAGCCCGGTGACCTCGAGCGCTTCGCCGCCCTGTGCGACCGCGAGCGCGCGCCGTTCGCGGTGGTCGGCACGGCCACCGCGGAACAGCACCTGCAGGTCGCCGACCCGCACTTCGGCGACAACCCGGTCGATCTGCCGATGCAGACGCTGTTCGGCCACCCGCCGAAGATGCACCGCGACGTCAAACACCAGCCGCACGCCGCCATCGAGCTCGATCTCGACGGCGTTGAAATCAACGCCGCGCTTGATCGAGTCCTGGCCCTGCCCGGCGTCGGTGACAAGAGCTTTTTGATCACCATCGGCGACCGCTCGGTCGGCGGCCTGGTCGCCCGCGACCAGATGGTCGGGCCGGCGCAGGTGCCGGTGGCCGACAGCGCGGTCACCTCGACCGATTTCTACCACCATCACGGCGAGGCAATGGCCATGGGCGAGCGCGCCCCGGTCGCCCTACTCGACGCCCCGGCCTCCGCGCGGCTGGCGCTGGCCGAGGTGGTCACGAATCTCGCCGGCACTGCTATCGACGGCACCGACCGCATCAAGCTGTCGGCGAACTGGATGGCCGCCTGTGGGCATGAGGGCGAGGACGCGCGACTGTTCGACACCGTGCGCACCGTCGGCATGGAGTTCTGCCCGGCACTCGGGATCAGCATCCCGGTGGGCAAGGACTCGCTGTCGATGAAGACCCGCTGGCAGGACGGCAAGACCGAAAAGACGGTCACCTCGCCGGTCTCGCTGGTGGTCACCGGCTTCGCCCCGGTGAGCGACGTGCGCCGCACGCTGACCCCGGAACTGGTCTCGGATACCGACAACCGCCTGTTCCTGGTCGACCTCGGGCTAGGTCAGAACCGCCTGGGTGGCTCGGCGCTCGCGCAGGTTTACAACGCGACCGGCTCAACCACGCCGGACATCGCCCCGGCGCCGCTCAAGGCATTCTTCGACCTGATCCAGGAGCTCAACCACCTGGGCTATCTCACCGCCTACCACGACCGCAGTGACGGCGGGGCGATCACCACCCTGCTGGAAATGGCCTTTGCCGGCCGCTGCGGGCTCGATCTCTCGATCGACGGAGTCGGCGGCGACCCCATGGCCGGCCTGTTCGCCGAGGAGGTCGGTGCCGTCTTTCAGGTCAAGGCGGGCGATGCCGCGTTCATCCGCGAGCAGTTCGAGGCCGCCGGATTGGGCGAGGCCCTGATCGAGCTGGGCCGCGCGGTCGCCAAGCCGCAGGTCCACGTCGAATGGCGCGGCAAGACCGTGATCGACCGCACATTGACCGATCTCAAAGCCATCTGGTCGGCGACCTCGTTCCACCTGTGCGCCCTGCGCGACAACCCGGAAACCGCCGAACAGGCCTATGCCGCGGCGACCGACCTGGACGACCCGCAACTCGCCGGCGCCGAGGCGCGCTTCGATGTCAGCGAGTCGCTCGCCGCGCCGATGATCGCCACGGGCACCCGCCCCCGGATCGCGATCCTGCGCGAACAGGGCGTCAACGGCGAGATCGAGATGGCCGCCGCCTTCACCGCCGCCGGCTTCGAGGCCGTCGACGTGCACATGGCCGACCTGATTGCCGGACACCACGATCTGACCGACATGAAGGGCCTGGTCGCCTGCGGTGGCTTCTCCTTCGGTGACGTGCTCGGCGCCGGCTCGGGCTGGGCGCACGCGATCCGCTACAACGATCGTGCCCGTGACGCCATGCAGGCGTTCTTCGAGCGCGACGACACCTTCGGCCTGGGCGTGTGCAACGGTTGCCAGATGTTCTCGCAGTTGGGCGACCTGATCCCGGGCGCCGGTCACTGGCCGCGTTTCCTGCGCAACCGCTCCGAGCAGTTCGAGGCGCGCCTCTCACTGGTCGAAGTGCCGCAGTCGCCGTCGGTGCTGCTGGCCGGCATGGCGGGCAGCCGCCTGCCGATCACGGTCGCCCACGGCGAGGGTCGGGTGGCCTACCGCCGGCCGGAAGACGCCGAGCAGGCGTTCACCGCCCTGCGCTACGTTAACGGCCACGGCATCGCCACCGAACAATACCCGGCGAACCCCAACGGCTCGGCCGCCGGCGAGACCGGCTTTACCACCGAGGACGGGCGCTTCACCATCATGATGCCGCACCCCGAACGCGTCTGGCGGGCCAGCCAACTCTCCTGGCGTCCGGATCGCTGGTCAACCGATCAGCGCGACCCGGACACCGATCGCGGACCGTGGCTGCGCCTGTTCGAGAACGCGCGGGCCTGGGTCGACGGCTCGTGACCTCCGGCATGAACCGCCAACCTCTACGGCGCACCTGACGTGTCGCCCGCGATGACAGCGGGCGAGCGTGTCCCGCCCACGCTCATCCTGATGTCGGGCTCCACCCTGTGGGGCCTGACCTGGATCTGGCTCAAATACGCCCACGCGCTGGGTATCGGCCCGATCCTGCTCACCGTGATCGCCTACGCCGCGCAATGGCTGATCGTCCTGCCGTTCGCCTGTCGCGCCTGGCACGATCCGACCCGTCCGCCGATCAGCCGCCTGAACTGGGAATGGCTTGCCCTGCTGGCCTTCGCCGCCGGGGTCTCGGGCGTGGGCTTCACCATGGCGATGGTCTACGGCGACGTCGTCCGCTCGATGATGCTCTTTTTCCTGATCCCCGCCTGGGGCGTGCTCTTCGGCCGCTTTTTCCTCAAGGAACCGCTGACACCCGCCCGCGTGCTGGCGGTGATCAGTGCACTGGCAGGGGCATTCCTGATCCTCGGGCCGGACTTCGGTAACGGCCTGCGGGCCGCGGACCTGTTCGCGCTGATCGCGGGCTTTACGCTGGCCGCGGCCAACACCCTGTTCCGGTTTCTCCACGAGCAGCCCATCCCGATCAAGCTCACCCTGATGCAGGGCTCGACCATGGTGCTCGGCCTGATTGCCTGGTCCGTCTCCAGCGAGTTCGGCGTGACCCCGACGCTCTCGGCGGTGGGTAGCAGTGCACTCTACGGGGCGACCATGCTGCTGGCCGCCGTGCTGGCCACGCAGTACGCCGTCGAGCGCCTGCCCGCTTCGCGCACGGCCATCCTCATGACCTTGGAGCTTCTGGTGGCCGTCGCCTCGGCCACCTGGCTGGGCGATCGCATCCACGGTGCCCATATCTGGATCGGCGGCGCGCTGATTCTCACCGCCGCCCTGCTCGAGGCGGCCACCGCCCGTCCCCACCGTCCCCCGTTGGCCCCATGCAAGGGCTGAACCCGGAACAACAGGCCGCCGTGCGGCACATCGACTCGCCGCTGCTGGTACTGGCCGGCGCCGGGTCGGGCAAGACGCGCGTGATCGTGGAGAAGATCGTCCACCTGATCGAGTCCAAGGGCGTGCCTGCACGCGGTATCTGGGCGGTGACCTTCACTAACAAGGCCGCCCGCGAGATGGGCGAACGGATCGGCAAACGCCTACCGGCCGAACGCCGCCGCGGGCTCAATATCTCGACCTTCCACACGCTCGGGCTGAACCTGATCCGCCGCGAGATCCGCACGCTCGGCCTGCGCCCCGGGTTCACCGTCCTCGATGCCGAGGATAGCCTCAACCTGATCAAGTCGCTGCTGCAGCAGAACGACTCGGCCGCGGGCATGATCGAGCCCAAGGAGGCGCAGTGGCAGATATCGCAGTGGAAGAACGACCTGCTCACCCCAAACCAGGCCGCGGGAATCAGCGCCGACGAGGTGCAGGCCGCCTGCGCCTCCCTCTACAGTGACTACGCCCGCCAACTGACGGCCTGCAACGCGCTCGATTTCGACGACCTGATCAAGCGCCCGGTCGAACTGCTGCGCGACGATCCCGAGGCCCGCGAGCGCTGGCAGCACCGGGTGCGTTACCTGCTGGTCGACGAATACCAGGACACCAACGCCAGCCAGTACGAACTGGTCCGCCTGCTGGTGGGCAAGCTCGGCCGCCTGACGGCCGTGGGCGACGACCACCAGTCAATCTATGCCTGGCGCGGGGCGCGGCCGGAAAATCTCGTCCATCTAGCGCGCGATTTCCCGGGGCTGACCACCGTCAAGCTCGAGCAGAACTATCGCTCGGTGAACACCGTGCTCACCGCGGCCAACCAGCTGATCGCCAACGACCCGACCACCCAGCCCAAGACGCTCTGGAGCGCGGTGGGCCCCGGCGAAGCGCACCGGGTGCTGGTCTGCGATACCGCCGAGGACGAGGCCGAGCGCATCGCCACCGACATCCTGCACCGGCACTTCAAGGACGACTCGCCCTACCGCAACTTCGCCATCCTGTTCCGGGGCAACCACCAGGCGCGACTGATCGAGCAGCAGCTGCGCAAGCTCTCGATCCCCTACATCCTCACCGGCGGGCAGTCGTTCTTCGAACGCGCCGAGGTCAAGGACGCCATGGCCTACCTGCGCCTGATGGCCAACCCCTCCGACGATGCCGCGTTGCTGCGCATCATCAACACCCCACGACGCGGCATCGGCCCGACCACCCTCGAACGCCTGGGGCAGATCGCCCGCGAACGCCACGTCCATCTCGCGGCCGCCGCCCGATCGGTGACCGCCGCCCAACGAATCGATACCCGCGTGCACCACCAGCTGACCCAGTTCCTCGACTGGCTGGACGCCACCCGGGCGCGCATGGACCAACAGCCCGCCGCCGAGGCGATGCGCAGAATGCTCGAGGAAATCGACTACTTCGGCTATCTGCGTGAACAGGAAAACAGCGCCAAGGCCGCCGAACGTCGCTGGACCACCCTGCAGGATTGGCTTGAGTGGACCGAGCGGATCGCCGTGGACAACGACAGCGGTGAGTCGCTTTCGCTGACCGAGCTGGTGCAGAAGATGAGCCTGCTGGGCATCCTCGAGCAGAAGACCCGCGACCAGGACGACAACGCCGTGCGCCTGCTGACCCTGCACGCCGCCAAGGGCCTGGAGTTCCCGCATGTCTATCTCACGGGCATGGAGGAAGACCTTCTGCCCCACCACGACTGCCAGGAAGAGGAGCGGCTGGCCGAGGAGCGCCGCCTGTGCTTCGTCGGCATTACCCGCGCCCAGCGCAGCCTGACCTTCACGCTGACGCGGCGACGGCGACGGTACGGGCAGTGGCGCGACGTGCAGCCCAGTCGCTTTCTCGAGGAGGTCGAAGCCGACCTGCTCCGCTGGGAAGGCATTGGCGTTCAGAAAAGCGACGAGGAAAACCGGGCGACCGCCGCCGAGGCGATGACGGCGATCCGTGCCATGCTGGGCAAGTCGTAAGGACACTACATGACGGATTAGTTTTACTGATCTGTCATTAGCCGATCGGCGCAAACCCCGAGGCGATTTGCTATGCTTCGGGCGCTCGATTCAGTGATTGCCACCCGATCACCCCGTCCAGTTGCCAGCGCGAAGGACCAGCGGAACACCATGCAGCCATCCGATACCCCGACACGCTCCCCCCGACAGCGGCGCTGGCTGTTTCGTTTCCTGCTTCCCCTGCTGATCCTCGCCATCGCCATCGCGGCCTTTCTCGCTCTGAAGGCCAGTCGCCCCGACGCGCCCCAGCCCATGCCAGAGGAGCGCGCGTGGCTGGTCGAGACCATGCAAGTCGAGCCGGCCACACGACACCCTGTACTGACCCTCCACGGCGAGGTCGCCAATCCCGACCGGCTCTCGATCAATGCCCCGTTGTCCGCGCGCGTCGCCGCCGTGCCGGTCGAGGACGGCGAGTCGGTCACCGAAGGCACCCGCTTGGTCGAACTCGATCGCCGGGATTTCGAGCCGGCCCTGTCACGCGCCAAGGCCAATCTCGCCGATCTCGAGGCGCAGATTCGCGAGGTGCGCGCGCAACACGAATCCGATCGGCAGGCGCTGGCCCTCGAACAGCAAATCGTCGAGAACGCCGAGACCGCCCTGTCGCGGACTCGCAACCTCCAGGGTCGCAACCTTACCTCGCAAGCCGACGTCGACACCGCCCGAGACACCCTCAGCCAGGCCCGACTCGCGCTCAATACCCGGCGCGAGCGCTTGTCGACATTCGATGCCCGTATCGCCGGGCTCGAGGCCCGACGTGACGCCGCCGAGGCGGACGTGATGGCGGCGGAACGAGACCTGGAGCGCGCCCGCGTCGCGGCCCCCGCCGACGGCCTGGTCGGCAACGTCGAGGTCACGCCGGGGGCCCAGGTCGGCGCCAATGCCACCCTGTTGAGCTTCTATCCGTGGAGCGGCTTCGAGTTGCGCGCCCTGATCCCCTCCACGCGGGTCGCGGTCATGCTCGAGGCCCTGCGCGCCGGCAATCCGCCCCAGGCCCGGGCACGCGAAACCGACGCAGCACGCGAAACCGACGCAGCACTCGAGCTCGAACGCATCGCCGCCGAGGCGAGCGGTCAGGGGGCCACCGGGCTGTTCCGCTTCGTCGACCCCAACGATTCACTGCGCACCGGCCAGGTGCTCACCATCGAACTCGAGATGCCCGCCATCGATGAGGCCGTCGCGATCCCCCACAGCGCCCTGTACGGCAACGATCACGTCTACCGCATCGACGAGGAACGGCTCGAACGCGTGCAGGTCGAGCGGCTGGGCGAATACCGCGGTGATGACATGTCCGGTGATAACGGCACCCTGCTCGTGCGCGCCCCGTCGCTGTCGCCGGGCGACCGCCTGGCCACCACGCAGCTGCCCAACGCCGTCGACGGCCTGAAGGTGCGCTGGGAGGCCGATGACGCCGAATCGGATGGCACCGGCGGCACCGAGGCGACGGAATGACCGACGGGCAACCGCAGGGCATCCTGGAGCGCTTTGCCCGTCACCGGGTGGCCGCGCACCTGGTGATGCTGCTGATGATCCTCGGCGGGCTGTTCGCCATCTCGCGGATGAACATCCAGTTTTTCCCCAATTTCGCGGTCGACATCGTGAATGTCTCGGTGGTCTGGTCCGGCGCCTCGGCCGAGGACGTCGAGCGCGGCATCACCAACCCGCTCGAGGAGCGCCTGCGCGCCGTGCCGGACGTGGACACCATGACCTCCACCTCCGCGCAGGGCATTTCCACCATCACGCTGGAATTCCTGCAGGGCACCGATCCGGTGCTTGCGCTCAACGACGTGCGCGAGCAGGTCGACACCTTCCGCAACTTCCCGGCCGACGCGGAAAATCCGCAGATCAGTCGGGCCCCCAAATTCGATCCGGTCGCGCGACTGCTGGTCTACGGCGATGTCGAGCGTAGCGCGCTGCGCCAGTGGGTCGATCGCTTCGAACGCGAGCTGATCGACCGGGGCATCGACCGGGTCGCCGTCAACGGCATCCCCCAGCAGCAGATTGCCATCGAGGTGCCCTCGGCCTCGCTGGTGTCGCTGGGACAATCCCTGCCGCAGCTATCTGAAACCATCGATGCCCTATCGCGCGACGTACCGGCGGGCGAGTTCGGCAGCGCCGATGGTGGACGCGAACTGCGCGCCGTCGAGCAACGCCGCCGCCCACTGGAATTCGCCAACCTGTCGGTGATCAGCAGCCCGCAGGCCCGACTGGACCTCGACCAGATCGCCCACATCCTGCAGGAGCCGCGCCGGGATTCGCTGCTGATGCGCTTTGATGGCATGCCGGCGGCCGAACTGGTGCTCCAGCGCGCCGAGCACGGCGACAGCCTCGAGTCGGCGCGCGCCCTGCAGCAATGGATCAACGAGACCCGCCCGACCCTGCCGCCCGGCTTGCACCTCAAGGCCTATGACCAGTCCTGGCAACTGATCCGCGATCGAATCAATCTGCTGGTCACCAACGGGGCGGGTGGCCTGATCCTGGTCCTGGTCCTCTTGTACCTGTTCCTGCCCGGGCGGGTGGCCTTCTGGGTGGCGGCGGGCATCCCGGCGGCATTTCTCGCCGCGCTGGCGATCCTGTGGCTGATCGGCGGGTCGATCAACATGATCTCGCTGTTCGCGTTGATCATGGCCCTGGGCGTGATCGTGGATGATGCCATCGTGGTGGGCGAGGATGCCGATGCGCACTTTCGCCACGGCGAGGCACCCCTGCTCGCCTCGCAAGGGGCCGCCCGGCGGATGTTCTGGCCGGTAATGGCCTCGTCGCTGACCACCATCGCCGCCTTCATGCCGCTGCTGGTGGTCGGCGGCACCATCGGCCAGATCCTGCGCGACATCCCGGTGGTGATGATCTGCGTGATCGGCGCCTCGCTGGTCGAGGCCTTCCTGGTGCTGCCCGGTCACCTGCGCGGCGCCTTCAGTGGTCGACATCGCGACGACGAGCTCGAGCACCGCCAACCCGGCCGCATGGCTCGGTTCCGCGCCGGCTTCGATCGCCGCTTCGATCACTTCCGTCAGCGCCACTTCCGCCCCGCGGTGCGCTTCGCCATCGGCCATCGGGCCGTCACCCTGGCCACCGCCGTCGGCACCGTCATCATCGCCGTCGGGCTGCTCGCCGGCGGACGGCTGGGCTTTACCTTCTTCCCCACCCCCGAATCGCAGATCGTCTACGCCAACGCCACCTTCGTCGCCGGCACCGACCGCGAGCGCATGGTCGGCTTTATGGACGAGCTGGAACGCAGCCTCAGCGAAACCGAGGAGGAGCTGGGCGAGACACTGGTGCAGACGGCGATCACCCGCCAGGGCGGCACCATCGGCGCCGAGAGCGGCACCCAGGGCGACCAGCTCGGCTCGATCCTGATCGAACTGGTCGAGCCGGACGCCCGCAGCACCCGTAATGCCGAGTTCATCCGCACCTGGCGGGAGAATACCCGCGTGCCGCCGGGCATGGAGAACTTCTCGATCAGCTCGCGCCAGGGCGGTCCGCCGGGTGCCGATCTGACCGTGCGCCTCAAGGGCGGGACCACCGACGATCTCAAGGCCGCGGCCGTCTCGCTGGCCGAGTCCCTCAAGGGCGTGCCGGGCGTGGTCGATGTCAGCGACGACCTGCCCTACGGCCGCCAACAGATCACCTTTTCGGTCAATGCCCAGGGGCGGGCGCTGGGCCTGACCACCCGCGATGTCGGCAACCAGCTGCGCGCGGCCTACGACGGCGCGCTCAGCCAGATCTTCCAGTCCGGCCCGGATGAGGTGGAGGTGCGCGTATTGTTGCCGCGCGCCGAACGCCGCCGGATCGGCTCGCTCGAGGACCTGAGCATCCGCACCGATGACGGCAATTTCGTGCCGGTTCGGCAGGTAGTCGAGCTTGGTTCGCAGCGTGGCTTCGAGGCCATCCGCCATGCCGAGGGGGTGCGCGCCGTGGAGGTCTCCGCCGAGATCAACCGCGCAATGGCCAACGCCGAGAACCTGCGAGCCTCGCTCGAGCGCGAGACCCTGCCGGATCTAGCCAGCCGCCACGGCATCGGGTACAGCTTCGAGGGGCGCCAGGCCGACCAGCGCGAGACCATGGCGGACATGAAGTTCGGTCTCTACCTGGGGCTGGCGCTGATGTACATCGTGCTGGTCTGGGTGTTCTCCGCCTGGACCATGCCGCTGATCGTCCTGACGGTGATTCCGTTCGGCCTGGTCGGGGCGATCTTCGGCCACTGGGCGATGGGCATCGAGCTGACCATCCTGTCGCTGTTCGGCCTGTTCGGCCTGTCGGGGATCGTGGTCAACAACGCCATCATCCTGGTGGCCTTCTACCGCGACCAGCTCGCTGCCGGGCTGTCGGTGGACGAAGCGCTGGAACAGGCGGCCGTGCAACGTCTGCGCGCGGTAATGCTGACCTCGCTGACCACCATCGGCGGGCTGACCCCGCTGCTTTTCGAGACATCCTTGCAGGCCCAATTCCTGATCCCGATGGCCACCTCGATCGCCTTCGGCCTGGGCTACTCCACCCTACTGGTGCTGTTCGTCATCCCCGCCCTGCTCTCCCTGCGCGAGAGCATCAACCAGCGGGTGATGCCGGGGCAACGCGCATCGGCGTAGGCCCTTTCAGGGGACATTCGCGCCTGAAGGCGCTCCTACCGATCTAATTTCGCGGTAGGAGCGGCTTTAGCCGCGAAAGGGCTTCAGCATCCCGACACTCGAACTGGCCTAAACTCAAAGCACTGACAATAACCGCCGCACCGACAACCGCCCCTTGGGCGACACCCGGTCCTGGCAAAGTGCCGAGTGCAGCTCGGCGGTGGCGAGCGCGTCGATCAGGGCGTGGTGCGCGTGGTAGCGCGGCAGGTGGTAGCGGCCACGCAGGGCGTCCAGGCGCAGCTCGCCCGGGCCGTGATGCAGGTGGCGGCGTTCGAAACCCTGCCGGGCCAGCTGCAGGGTGTCGATCACCGGGATGGCGAGCCCCGCCCCAAAGTGCCGCCGACAGGCGGCATTGAGAAACGCGATCTCGAAACGGGCATTGTGCGCCACCAATATGCGCCCGGTCAGTGCCTCGAGCACCAGACCCAGCGCCTCGCGCTCGGGCAACCCCTCGGCGGCGGCATCGTCGGTGATGCAATGAATCACCGCGCTCTGCTCGGGGATACCGATCATCGGGTTGATCAGCTCGTGCTCGGCCGTGGCCAGATCGATCGTCGGGCCGCGCATCACCACCCATCCCACGCTCAGCAGGCGATCCTGCCCCGGATCAAGCCCGGTGGTCTCGAAGTCGAGCACCAGGAATTGGCCTTCGCGCCAGTCGGCATCCAAGTCCGCCACGGGGCTGTCAAGAAAATGCGCCAGGGGCGACTCGTCGGCCACGCGTCGACGGTGATAGCGCCGGCGCATGGCGAGCCAAGTGCCGTGCGGAAACCAGGACAGGCGAAGACGCGCCATCTCAGCGGGTGCCGCTGACGTCGAAGTGGGTGCGCACCCAGCGCTGGTGGTCATCGACCACCCGGAAGGCATCGCGCAGGTGATCGCGCTCCAGGCCGGAGAGCTGTTCCGGGTCGAGCCGGTTGTCGAGTGGCTCACCCCGGCGCACCTGACGCGCCTGGTGGCGGGCACGCAGCACGTAGAACAGCCGCCAGGCATCCGCTAGCCCGGCGGCGGCCTGATCCGACATGCCGCCGGCGCGGGCCGCCGCCTCCAGGCGACGGACGGTATGCAGTTCCGGCAACCCCAAGCTGACCGCGTGCAGGCGGGCGAGATCGGCGATCGGCATCAAGCCATAACGCTTGAGGTCGAGCCGCTCATCGTGCTGCTCGTCGTTCACCACCACCAACCGGCGGAAAAAGCCCAGCGGCATGCGGATGGCCAGCGCGTTGTTCGCCAGGCGGCGCTGGAAGATGGTGTTCTCGCGCGCCGCCGGACGCACCTTGTCCCAAAGCAAGTCGAGCAGCGACTCACGTCCGGCCACCACCCGCATGTCGAAGAAGTTGGTCGCCAGCATCACCGAGTGCGGCTCGGGCTGCTCGATCCAGTCGCGAAACTGCGCCTGCCAACCGGCCACGGGCTGGCGCCAGTCGGGCGTGGTCGCCATGGTGCCGCCCGGACAGGGCTCCAGACCAGCCGCGGCGAGACCATCGGTGACAAAGCGGGCAAAGCGCTCGAACCAGTCGCCGTGCTGCCCCGGCTCGAAGGCATCGTCAAGAATCAGCGCGTTGTCCTGGTCGGTGAACGCCGTCTGCTCGCGCCGACCCTGGCTGCCCAGTGCCGCCCAGGCCCAGGCAATCGGCGCCAGACCGAGCGCCTGCTCGGCCAATTCGGTCAGCCGACGCGTCATGGCATCGGTGACCGTGACCATCGCCTCGCCCAGCGGCTCGGCCTCCGCGCCGATGGCGACCAGCTGCGCCTCCAGATCCGGCAGGCGCGATCCCACCCGCGCGATCGCCTCGACGTCCGGGGCCGCCATCGCGTCCCGCACCAGGTGGATCGAGTGCGTGCCCTGGTGGCGCAACAGGTCGGAGGTCGACAAGATGCCCACCAGCGCACCGTCGTCGGCGACGACCGGCAGGTGATGGATATTGTGCCGCGAGAACAGCAGCGAGGCCTCGAAGGCCGAGGCGGTCGGGGCGACGGTGATCAGGGTCTCGGTCATGATCTCGCGCAGTGGCGCCTCGACCGAGACACCCGCCGCAATGCAGCGCCGACGCAGGTCCCGATCGGTGACCAGCCCCACCAGTTGGCCGTCCTCGAGCAACAACAGCGCCGAGACCTGTGCCTCGGTCATGATCTCGGCGCCTTGGCGAATGGGGGTGTCCGGCGTGGCGGTGATCGGTTCGCGTCGCAGCAGCGATTCCACCGACGCGGCCATCAGCGACTCCGGACGACCACCCTGCCCCAACTCGCTCAGCGCCCGCTCCAGGCGCTGGCGACGCGTGCGCTCGAAGCGCCACGCGAATGCCGGGTGGGCCTCGACCAGCTCCTCGAACGCCGGCAACGGCAACTGGTAGAACAGGCTGTCCTCGACCACCGCTACCGTGTCCGGTTTTTGCTCGTCCGCCTCGTCGCTCTCGAGGTAGAGATCGGTCTCGCCGAGTTTCTCGCGCAGACGACCGTCGGGCTCGCGCACCGCCAGCGCGCCACTACGCACGATCCACAGGCCGGGCTCGGCATCGGGGGGCGGAAAGGGACGACCACGGCGCAGGTAGCGCACCGTCAGCCGGCGTGGCAACGCGTCGAGCGCGGCCGCGGGCAGCTCGGCGAAGGCCGGCACCTCGGCAATGAAATCGCGTATTTCCCAGAGTTCCGCGGCCATCTCGGCTCCTTGCCGGCGGGGCCCGCCATTCAGCCGGCCCCGGTTTGAGCACGCCCCCGGATCGGGGCGTCAGTGTGTCCGATCAGCAGTCCCCATCAAACGCCATAGTACCCGCGATACCACTCGACGAAACGGGCCACGCCCTCCTCGACCGGCGTGCTCGGCGCGTAGCCGACATCGGCCTTCAGATCGTCGACATCCGCGTAGGTATCCGGTACGTCGCCCGGCTGCATCGGCAGCAGGTTGAGCTCGGCCTTCTTGCCGGTCGCCTCTTCGATCAGCTCGATGTAGCGCAGCAGTTCGACCGGGCGGTGGCTGCCGATGTTATAGACCCGCCAGGGGGCGAACGAGGTGCCGGAATCGGGGTTCGCGGCGCTCCAGTCGGGGTTGGACGTGGCGACATGGTCGAGCGTGCGGATCACGCCCTCGACGATGTCGTCGACGTAGGTGAAGTCGCGCCGATGGTGGCCGTGGTTGTACACGTCGATCGGCTTGCCTTCGAGGATGTTCTTGGTGAACTTGAACAGCGCCATGTCCGGCCGGCCCCACGGCCCGTAGACGGTGAAGAAACGCAGGCCGGTGGTGGGCAGGTTATAGAGCGAGGCGTAGGTGTGCGCCATCAGCTCGTTGGCCTTCTTGGTCGCGGCATACAGCGACAGCGGGTGGTCGACGTTGTGATGCACCGAGAACGGCATCTCGCTGTTCGCGCCGTAGACCGAGCTCGACGAGGCGTAGACCAGGTGCGCCACCCCGTTATGCCGACAGCCCTCGAGGATATTGGTGAATCCGACCAGGTTGCTGTCGACGTAGGCATGCGGGTTCTCGATCGAGTAGCGCACCCCGGCCTGGGCGGCGAGATGCACCACGCGCTCGGGCTGGAGGCGCTCGAACAGCGCGGCCATGCCCGCTCGGTCGGCCACGTCCAGCTTCTCGAAGGAAAACCCCGGCTGTTCGGTCAGCCGGGCCAGGCGCGCCTCCTTGAGGCTCACGTCGTAGTAGTCGTTGAGGTTGTCGAGACCGACGACCTCGTCGCCGCGTTCGAGCAACCGTGCCGACAGCGTCGAGCCGATGAAACCGGCCGCACCGGTGACAAGAATCCGCATGCCTTCTCCCTTGAGCTGATGGGGCGGCCCGCGCCGGGCGCGGGCTCGCTATGCCAGTGATTATGCCTGTCGCGGTCACCCCCTCCAACCGGGGCCAGGAGAAGGGTCGGCGTCGATCCATTGGCCCAGGCGAAACACCTCCGGTGCGCCCCTGTTGGGGGCCACCCCCCAAGGCTGGAAGACAAAAATTTTTTTCGGACCCGACGGTTTCATTGATGACGGGGTGGACCACTCACCGAACAGCCGTGCGGGGACGCGGGCTTACCGGCTTTTCCACCGGGTTTATCCACAGGCTGTGCACCGCTTGCCCAGAACCTTCCCCCAGGCTGCCCACCAACTAATACACAGCATATAGTGGTATTGACTCCATCAGAGCACAGTATTTGCGATTTTCCCAGTTGACTTTGTTCGACCAGCGACCACAATCAAGGCCTTCGAGGGGGCAACGATCGACCCGGTCGCCACCCCCGGATGCGCACCGGCAACGGCCCATCGGCCCGCCGGTCGACCAGACAAGGGCCGGGCATCGCAGCACGGCCCGCCGCGTTCGGGGTTTCCGGGGCGCGGGAAGGACCACCATCGACACCACAAGGAATCGGCGCCCCGCCCACAGCGGGCCTTCGAACCAGAACACAGAGGACGGACCAGCGGCATGAGCACCAGTCAGACAGTAGAAACCCCGACCCAGGCCTATCACGAGAACGCGGGCAGCGGGACCAGCGGCATCGAGAGCGCCGCGGCCGCCCCGGGCCAGGTACGAGTCATTCGTCGTAACGGCAAGCTGACCGCCTACGATCCGTCCAAGGTCAAGGTCGCCATGACCAAGGCCTTCCTCGCCGTCGAGGGGGGTGGCGCTGCGGCCTCCGGACGCGTCCACGAGACGGTCGAGTCGCTGGTCGCGCTGATCGACCAGGCGCTCAAGCGTCGCCTGCCGGGCGGTGGCACCGTCCACATCGAGGACATCCAGGACCAGGTCGAACTGGCGCTGATGCGCGAAGGCCACCACAAGGTCGCCCGCGCCTACGTCCTCTACCGTGAGCAGCAGGCGCAGAAACGCGCCGCCGAACTCGCGGAAGAGCAGGAAGAGGCGCCGCAGACCACGACGATCCACGTCACCCATTTCGACGGCACGCGCGCCCCGCTGGACACCATCCGTCTCAAGCGACTAGTCGACGAGGCCTGCAGCGAGCTCAAGGGCGTCGACAACCAGCGCGTCTACGACGAGACCGTCCGCAACCTCTACGACGGTGTGGCCGACCACGAGGTGGGCACCGCGCTGGTGATGAGCGCACGCACCCTGATCGAGATCGACCCGGCCTACTCCCAGGTCGCCGCCCGCCTGCTGCTCGACTCCATGCGCACCGAGGCGCTGCGTTTCGTGCACAACCCGGTGACCGCCTGCACCCAGGCGGAGATGGCCAACATCTACCCGGACTACTTCAAGGAATACATCAAGGCCGGCATCGAGCACGAGTTGCTCGACCCGACCCTGCAGCAGTACGACCTCGACCGCCTGGGCCAGGCCATCGATCACGAGCGTGATCTGCAGTTCACCTATCTGGGCCTGCAAACCCTCTACGACCGCTACTTCCTGCACCAGGACGACGTGCGCTTCGAGCTGCCGCAGGTCTTCTTCATGCGCGTGGCCATGGGGCTTGCGATCAACGAGATCGACCGCGAAGAGCGTGCGATCGAGTTCTACCGCCTGCTGTCGTCCTTCGACTTCATGAGCAGCACCCCGACGCTGTTCAACTCCGGCACCCTGCGCCCGCAGCTGTCGAGCTGCTATCTCACCACCGTGCCGGACCACCTCGACGGCATCTACGGCTCGATCCGCGACAACGCGCTGCTGTCCAAGTTTGCCGGCGGCCTGGGCAACGACTGGACCCGCGTTCGCGCGCTGGGCAGCCACATCAAGGGCACCAACGGCAAGTCGCAGGGCGTGGTGCCGTTCCTCAAGGTGGCCAACGACACCGCCGTGGCGGTCAACCAGGGCGGCAAGCGCAAGGGCGCGGTCTGTGCGTACCTCGAGACCTGGCACATGGACATCGAGGAATTCCTCGATCTGCGCAAGAACACCGGTGACGACCGCCGCCGCACCCACGACATGAACACCGCCAACTGGGTGCCGGACCTGTTCATGAAGCGTGTCGCCCAGGAAGCCGAGTGGACGCTGTTCTCGCCGGCAGAGACCCCGGACCTGCACGACCTGTCCGGCACCGCCTTCGAGAAGGCCTACGAGGCCTACGAGGCCAAGGCAGAACGCGGGGAGATCAAGAACTTCCGCAAGATTCCTGCGGTGAACCTGTGGCGCCGGATGCTCTCGATGCTGTTCGAGACCGGCCACCCGTGGATAACCTTCAAGGACCCGTGCAACCTGCGTTACACCAACCAGCACGCCGGCGTGGTGCACAGCTCGAATCTCTGCACCGAGATCACCCTGCACACCAACGACTCCGAGATCGCCGTGTGCAACCTCGGCTCGGTCAACCTCGCGCAGCACACCACCGAGGAAGGCATCGACGAGGAAAAGCTGGCCCAGACCGTCAAGACGGCCATGCGCATGCTCGACAACGTGATCGAGTACAACTACTACTCGGTGCCCCAGGCGCGCAATTCCAACCTGCGCCACCGCCCGGTGGGCCTGGGGATCATGGGTTTCCAGGATGCGCTCTACAAGCAGAAGCTCGCCTACGGCTCCGACGAGGCGATCGAGTTCGCCGACCGCTCCATGGAGACGGTCAGCTACCACACGATCTCCGCCTCCAGCGATCTCGCCGCCGAGCGTGGCCGCTATGCCAGCTACGAGGGCTCGCTGTGGAGCCGCGGCATCCTGCCGATCGACTCGATCGAGCTGCTGGCCGAATCGCGCGGTGAGTACCTGGAGATGAACCGCGACCAGACCCTGGACTGGAACGCCCTGCGCAAGAAGATCAAGAAACAGGGCATGCGCAACTCCAACACCATGGCGATCGCACCGACGGCGACCATCTCGAACATCTGCGGCGTGTCGCAGTCGATCGAGCCGACCTTCGAGAACCTGTTCGTCAAGTCGAACCTCTCGGGCGAGTTCACCGTGGTCAACCCCTACCTGGTCCGCGATCTCAAGGATCTGGGCCTGTGGGACGAGGTGATGGTCAACGACCTCAAGTACTTCGACGGCTCCGTGCAGGCGATCGACCGCGTGCCGGACGAGCTCAAGAAGCTCTACGCCACCGCCTTCGAGATCGACCCGCGCTGGCTGATCGAGGCCGGTTCGCGCCGCCAGAAGTGGATCGACCAGGCCCAGTCACTGAACCTGTACATGGCCGAGCCGTCGGGCCCGAAGATCGACAACATGTACAAGCTCGCGTGGGTGCGTGGCCTCAAGACCACCTACTACCTGCGGGCTGCCTCCAAGACGCGGATCGAGAAGACCACGATGAACAAGCTCGACGGCAAGCTGCGCGGCGTGTCCGCCGAGCCAGCCGGCCCGCAGGCCTGCGCCATCGACGATCCCGAGTGCGAGGCCTGCCAGTAAGGCTTCCGCCGATTTATTGGAATACCGCCGGGCAGTCGCCCTGCCCGGCCCGGTGCAACCACCGGAAAAAGAGAAGGAGAGACACATGCTCGATTGGAATGACCCGCTGAAGAAAGGCAACGACGAATCGGCCCCCGACACCAACGTGATGCCGGCCGCCTACGATGACGGCCAGGAGCACCACTTCGACCCGTCGGCCGCCGAGGGCGCCGACCAGACCGGTCTGGGTGGCATCGAGGCCAACGCCGGGCGCGTCGACGTCTCGGAAAAGCGCATCATCAACGCCACCGCCGACGTCAACCAGCTGCTGCCGCTGAAATACCAGTGGGCCTGGGAGAAGTACCTCGCCGGTTGCAACAACCACTGGATGCCCACCGAGGTCTCCATGCAGGCCGACCTCGCCCTGTGGAAGTCCAAGGACGGCTTGACCCAGGACGAGCGCAACATGGTGATGCGCAACCTGGGCTTTTTCGCCACCGCCGAGAGCCTGGTCGCCAACAACATCGTGCTGGCCGTCTACGAGCAGGTCACCAACCCCGAGTGCCGCCAGTACCTGCTGCGCCAGGCCTTCGAGGAAGCGGTCCACACCCACACCTTCCAGTACATCGTCGACAGCCTGGGTCTGGCCGAGGGCGAGCTGTTCAACATGTACCGCGAAGTGCCGTCGATCACCGCCAAGGACTCCTGGGCACTCAAGTACACCCAGGATCTCTCCGAAGGCACCTTCAACACCTCCACGCAGGAAGGCGCCCAGAACTTCCTACGTGACCTGGTCGCCTTCTACGTGGTCTTCGAGGGCATGTGGTTCTACACCGGCTTCGCGCAGATCCTGAGCCTCGGCCGTCGCAACAAGATGACCGGCATCGCCGAGCAGTACCAGTACATCATGCGCGACGAGTCCATCCACCTGAACTTCGGCATCGACCTGATCAACCAGATCAAGATCGAGAACCCGGAACTGTGGGGCGACGCCTTCCAGCACGAAGTGCACGAGATGCTGCGCGAGGCCTGCGAACTCGAAATCGACTACGCCCGCGACACCATCCCCAACGGCCTGCTGGGCCTGAACGCCGAGATGTGCGAGGAGTACATGCACTTCATCACCAACCGCCGTTGCAGCCAGATCGGCCTGGCCGAGCTCTACCCGGGCGCGACCAACCCATTCCCGTGGATGAGCGAGGTGGTCGACCTGAAGAAGGAGAAGAACTTCTTCGAGACTCGGGTGACGGATTATCAAACTGGGGGCGCCCTGACCTGGTAAGCCAGAACGAACAAACCCGCCGAAAGGCGGGTTTTTTGTCCATCAGGACGGGAGACCATTCAGTCATGGCAATAAAAACACGCTGTGACCGCCGAGCAGGAACCTTCGAAAAGAAAACCGGCCTGCCACCGGAAACCATCAGGACCCCAGTGGGCGGAACCATGATGGGTCGATATGGCCATTCTTTTAAGCACAGGCTGCTATAGCAGCTAACAAATGCAGGCAAGGGGACGCTCCTGACGTCGCGCCCTTGCCGCAAAGCGTTACATTAATGGAAATGATATGAAAAAATTCAAAATAACAATGTTCGTTTTCTTCATCTTTTCAGCAGGTCAGTCATACGCTGGAAACTCACAGTCGTGCCTCCAAGCAGCCATGACGCAAACCCAACTTAATCAATGCGCTGGCGTGACTTACGATGCAGCAGACAAAGAATTAAATAGAGTCTACAAAAAAATCCGAGAAATCTACAAAGATGACAAACTATTTTTAGAAAAAATGAAGCAGGCACAGTTAGCTTGGATTAAGCTTCGTGATGCTGATTTCGAAATGATGTATCCACACCACAATGAACACCATTATTATGGCAGTTCATTTCCTATGTGCTCCTCAATGTACAAGACTAGACTTACCCTGGATCGAGTTGCCTATTTGAAAACTTGGCTCAATGGAGCAGAAGAAGGTGATGTTTGCAGTGGGTCACTTATGCAGTGATCACAATCTTCGAGATTTAATGAAAAAGTAATATAACACGGCGCTCAAAATGGAAGCCAATTCCGCTGCGCTCGATTGTTAAAAGGGGTTAGAAGTATTTAAACCGCTTCTGAAGATTTCGCACGCATTCAACGCAAGTACGCATCACCACCTCACGGTGCCAAGCGCGCGAGGCACTTTCTCTTGCTTGCCCAAGAGAAAGTGCCCAAAGAGAACGGCACCCCTCGCCCTTGGCCCTGCGGGCTTCCCTCCCGTCCGGGGTGCCGCGGACGGGTCGGTTCGACGCGACGTCGTGTCGCGGCGAACCTCGGCGCCACATCCATGTGGCGCCGACCCTGCGGCACCCCGGCCGCTCGGCAAGGGCGAAGGGGAATCTCGTGGCTGATGACTCGGTGCCACATCTTTGTAGGTTGGGCTTTAGCCCAACAATCCGTACAGATGAACAGTCGCCCTATCGGGCGACGTTGGACTGTAGTCCAACCTACATGGGGCTCTGTGGGAGCGGCCCTTGGCCGCGAAAGCCGCCGCGCGGCTGTCCTGCGTTCAAGCCGGCAACACGGTTAATCCACACCAAGGGATACGCAGTCGCCACCCCCGGGGCCCCTGCGCCTTGCCTCGTCGCCGCTGGGTTGCAGGGTCTGGGCGGCATGGACGCCGCCCAGAGGTTCGCCGCGACAGGAGGTCGCGTCGAACCGGGCCCGACAGCAAGCCAGCGCTGACGAGGGAAGCCCGAAGGGCCAAGGCATGGGGTGTCCTTGTCTTTGGGCCCTTTCTATTGGACAAGCAATAGAAAGGGCC